>CAZZNG010000146.1:0-13152 GCA_964655505.1 uncultured Litorilinea sp.
ATTGGCCGATAGCCCCCTTTGGCCTCAAGCAAATCGACAAGAACGAAGTCGACAAGGACAACAGAGGCCACTTGATCCACTGAAATGATCCAAGCAAAACTGATCCAGCAAGACTGATCCAGCAAGAAGTGACGGAGACTTATGCAGCGCGATCCACAACAACCTTGGTTAACTGACTCCTGGGCCGCCAGCCGCCATAACTTTGACCCGGCCATTGCCATCCCGCCGCGGCCCGTTAAACTACACGACCTGACCATTCGCGATGGCGAAGAATGCGCCGACCTGGCCTTTACCACCGCGGACAAGGTGCGCATTGCCGAAGCCCTGGCGCGGCTGGGCATTAAACGCACCGAGGTTTTTCTTACTGTGCCGGGCTGGTCTGAAGTCATCCGTGCCCTGCTCAGCCGCAACCTGGGCATGGACCTGTGGGTCACCTGGCAGCCGGGCAAGGTCGAGCGTGCGCTGGACTTGGGCGTGCGCCACGTCATGGTCTGGTATCGCATCGGCGAGGACTATCAGAAACACATCTCCAAGCGCAGCCGCGAGGAATTGATGGAGGAGATGCTCACCTCGGTGCGCGCCGCGCGCGAGGCGGGCGTCACCGTCAACCTCTTTCTGCCCGAAAGCACCCGCGCCACCCTGGAGCATATCACTGCGGCGGCCCAAGCGGCTGAGCGCGAAGGCGCGTCCGCGGTCACGGTGGTGGACAGCCAGGGCGTGGCGCGGCCGGGGGCCATGCGCTACCTGGTGAGTCATCTCAAGCAGGTGACCAACCTGGAGGTGGAGGTTCACTGTCACAACGACTTTGGCCTGGCCGTTGCCAATGTCTTGGGCGGCTATGAGGGCGGCGCGGACGTGCTGCAGGTCTCGGTCAACGGCATCGGCTACCGCGCGGGCAACGCGGCCATGGAAGCCGCGGCCATGGCGCTGGAAGTGCTGTACGGCGTGGATACGGGCCTGCGCCTGGACCTGCTGCCGGAAGTCTGCCGCTTGGTCGAGGAGATCAGCGGTCTGCCCAATGGCTACTTCAAGGCCATTGTGGGCGAGGGTGCGTTCCGCTATGAGCAGTGGGGCGCGATGGCGGCCTTCGAGGCGGGTGGGGCGCGTCCCTTTGCCTTCCCCTTTGAGCCGGAGGTGGTGGGACGTGTGCCTGAACTGGTCATCGGCAAATGGAGCGACACGGGCGCGGTGCTGCAAAAGCTGGCCGCATATGGGCTGACGGCTGAACCGGAGACGGTGGGCCGCATCCTGCTGCGCTGTCAACGGATGGGCGCGGCACTGCACCGGCCCTTGACCGACGCTGAATTCCTCCAGATCGCCAACGACGAAGGAGTCAGCGACAGCGAGTAAGCCGCAACAAGTAAAATCGGCGTTGACAGACGCCAGCGCTTGTGGTTACAACCAACTGCAAGTGCTGGCGTCTATCTTTTGGCGCGGCTGCCAGGGATGCAGCCCGTTTCTATAAGCGCACCACCTCGCCCGATGCAGCAGAGGCATAGCACGCTTCCATGGCCTGCACGCTCTTGAGATAGTCCTCCGGCGCTACTTCGAACGGTGCGTCGTTGAGCATCCGCTCGGTGAAGTGACGCTGGAGGGCATAGACGCTGTCGCCGCCAAAGCCGCGGCGCTCGAAGGTGTAGGCGTGGCGATAGCTGGGCTGGCCCAGGGGCTTGATCGTCAGGTGCCCGTCGTTGTCCAGTTCGATATGCCCCTTGCTGCCGTCCAGCCGCATCTCGCCAAAGGTCAGGCGCGGGTCGCGCGCCTCGTTCTCGTTGTAGCGGTTGGCATCCCAGATGGCGCTGGCTCCGCCCCCAAAGCCAAGCACCACTTGGCCGCTGTCCTCCCCCTTGATGACGGGGTTGAGGCGGCGCAGCCTTGCATAGACTGTCTCGATTTCGCCCAGCAGATAGCGGAAGGTGTCGATGAAGTGGATGCCTGTCTCGTACATGAGCAGGCGCGGGTAGTCGCGGAAGAAAGGCTGGCGCGCCAGGTAGGCATCCTCGCCCCAGCCGTCGCCCGGCCGCGAACGGAAGTAGATAGAGAAGGGTTCGCCCAGCACGTCTGCATCCAACAGCCGCTTGACCTCGCGATACCAGGGCTGCCAGCGGAAATTTTCATGCACCAGCAGGCGCACGCCCGCGCTGCGCGCCTGTTCGACCAGCGTCACGCACTCGTCATAGGTGGGGGCCAGGGGCTTTTGGCAGATGACGTGGATGCCGCGCTGGGCCGCGGCGCGCACAAAGTCCAGGTGTGTTGTGGGCGGGGTGATGATGTCCACAAAGTCGGGCTGCTCGCGATCCAGCATCTCCTCCACGCTGTCATAGACGCGTGGGATGCCGTGCTGCGCGGCGGTTTGTTCGGCCTTCTGGCGCACACGGTCATGCAGCGCCGTGATCTCGACTTGGGGGATGCGGCGCCACGCTTCATAGTGAAAGTGGCTGAAGTAGCCCGCGCCAATGCCGACGCCGCGCAATTTCTTCTCCGTCATGTAAGCGTTCCTCTAGCTTGACCAGCAGGTGGGTAACAATCTTCAGCCTGCCATTCTGAGTGAATCGTGCGCGGATGGCAAGCCCAAGCCCTGACCCGGACTCGTTCCCCAGGCGTTTGACAGGCGGCGCGGCGCTATGCTAGCCTTGTGCGGGCGGCGACCTGCCGCCATCTACCTGCTATCTACACCGGCCCAATCGGGAAGCCTCCATATCCTGGGCCGGGCCATTTTTGCACCGAGATCGAGGACGATGAGCACGCAAGGCGTGCATTATGCACCGACCCAGTCAACCGGAGAGATGGGGCCGAACGGCCACGCTGCATGGGGCGCGCTCTACCATGCGCTGCGCGTGCTGCCGATGGCCGATGTCGTGCCGCATGAAGCCTTCAACCCCCAGCGCGCGGCTGATCTGGCCGACCGGCTGGCCGCGGATGGGCGCTTGGTCAATCCGCCCATTGTCGCGCCGCTCGACGGCAAGTATGTGGTACTTGACGGCGCAACGCGCCTGACCGCGCTGCAGCAGCTAGGCTATCCCCACCTCATCGCGCAGATGGTGGACCCGGCCCAGACATCGCTGCAACTGCATACCTGGCTCCATGCAGTGTGCGGCGGGCCGAGCCGCGCGCTGTTGGAACAGTTGCGCCAGGTGTACGGCTTGCTGATCACCCCTGCGCCCAGGATCGACCTGCGCCCGATGCCGCTGACGCCTGAGACGCTGGCCTATCTGGTCACGCCGGAGGGGGATAGCTACCGCCTGGCGCTGGATCCAACGCTGCACAGCGCTGCACCGCATGGCGCGCGGCCGCGCCCCACGGCTGTCGACCATGGGGCGCTAGAGGTGCTCAATCGTATGGTGGAGGTCTATAGCGCGTGGGGCCATGTCGAGCGCACGCTGAGTATTGACATGGCAACGCTGGCGCAGCAATACCGCGACTTGGCGGGCTTGATCATCTTGCCCCAATTCAGCGTGGCCGCGGTTCTTGACCTGGCGGTACAGGGGCGTACCATCCCCGCGGGCATTACCCGCTTTGTCATCCCTGGGCGCATCTTGCGCCTCAACGTGCCGCTGGCGAAACTCGCCTCGCCCGAATCGCTGGCCGCCAAGCAGCAGTGGCTTGACGCACTAGTACGTGAGAAGATCGCCTATCGCCAGGTGCGCTACTACGAAGAGCCGGTCGTCCTGCTGGACGAGTAACCGGGGCGTATCTCCCGTGCGCGTTGGCTAGGGCGTACAGTCGGGCGCGCCGGAAGGATAGACGGTGACGGGGATCTGGGTCTGGTCGATGCTATCGAAGCGTCCCGATGCGTCGCCCTCGGCTGCGCTCACCAACAGCGCGGCCGGTTCATCCACCGGATAGGGGAGGGTGGCGGCAAAGTCGCGGTAGACGCCCAGGGTTCCGCCCATCGCCGGGATCTCCGCTTGGACGCTGCCGTCCGGGGTGAGCAGGCGAACCACGACATTGGCTTCGAAGGTGTTGGAATAGCCGCTGACGATGATGTCATCGCACACGGCTTGGCCCACAACAGGCGTGGTGATGTCGATCACACGTTGGCCGCCCAGCAGGGTAATAGGCACGCGGCTCTCGCTGAGGATCGTGCCGTCGCCCATGTCCATCTCGACCACGCGCAGCGTCGCCTCGGTTGTTTGGTCGACATAAAAGCGCATGTATCCCGCGAAAAACGCATAGGTATCGGGGGCGGTTGTCTCGCTCAGCGGTTCGCTCCCAAAGGGACCGACAGCCAGCGTGCGCTCGGCGAGAATGGTGTCGTCGGGGCCAATGAGGCTGATCTGGACACTGCCCACGGCTGCGCGCGCCAGCCCACTCACCACCAGGGGGCTGTGATAGGCCGCGCTGTAGACTGTTCCGCTTTCAATCGTCCCGCTAACAGGGGTGATGATGCGAATGCCGTCGCTCACCTCTTGCCAAACGTCGGTCGCGCCCACCAGCGGCACGCCATTGGCTTGTGTGGGGGCTGTAATGACAATGACCGCCGCATCTGCGACGGTCATCTCTTGAGTCATCCCTTCGGTTGGCGAGGTGGCTGTCGCCTCATCCGGTGCAGCCGGCGCACCGGCTAAATCAGGCGGCATGAGAACGGCGTCGATGATGTGGAGCACGCCGTTGCTAGTCTCGATGTTGCTGGTGATCACGGAGGCGTCGCTAATCTGGAGTTGGTCGCCCGTCACACTAAAGGTGAGTTCGTTGCCCTGCAGCGTGAGTGCGGCCTGACCGTCGCCGATCTCGTCGGCCAGCAGTGTGCCGGGTACGACGTGATAGAGCAGAATCTGGGTCAATACGCCTTCGGGGTCGGCCAATAGCTCGTCGAGCCTTCCTTCAGGCAGCGCGGCAAAGGCGTCGTCGGTCGGCGCGAAGAGGGTGAGCGGCCCCTCGCTCCTGAGCGCATCGGTCAGCCCCGCGGCTTCGAGCGCGCTGAGCAGGATGGTGAAATTACCCGCGGCCTCGGCTGTGTCGATGAGGTCGCCCGCGGCGGCTTCTTCAGTGGGTTCTTCGGTTGCTTCCTCTGTTGCCTCTGCGGTCGGTTCTTCTGTTGGTTCTGCTGTGGCTTCTGCAGTCGGCTCTGCGGTTGCCGTGATCTCTTCCGTCGCGGTGATGGTCGCGGTCGGTTCGGCTGTGACTTCCTCAGTGATTGCCGCGGTTGGCGTTATCTCCACGGTTTCGGTCACTTCTTCCGTTGCTTCTTCAGTGGGTTCTTCGGTTGCTTCCTCTGTTGCCTCTGCGGTTGGCTCTTCCGTTGCTTCCTCTGTGGCCTCAGCAGTTGGTTCTTCAGCAGCTTCTTCGGTCGCCTCAGCCGTGGGGGTCGGTGTCTCTTCTGCCGGTGCTTCTGTTGCTTCGGCGGTTGGGGTTTCTGTCACATCAGTCACATCGGCAGCGGTTTCTTCAGTGGGTTCTTCGGTTGCTTCCTCTGTTGCCTCTGCAGTTGGTTCTGTGGTCGGCTCTGCAGTCGGTTCTTCTATCGCTTCTTCTATCGCTTCTTCTGTGGCTTCTTCGGTTGCTTGGGGTGTGGCCGCTGCTTGCGGCGCAGCCGCGGCTCCCCGCGGTGGGACAATGAGCACCTGGCGGCGATAGAGGATGCTGTTCACTTTCAGCCCGTTAATTCGCGCCAACTCTTCTACACTCACATGCAGCTTGCGCGCAATCTGGCGCAGGCTGTCGCCGCGCTGGACGGTGTATGTCTCTCGCTGGGCGCGGGGTTCAGCCGTTTCCGGTGCGCTTTGGGCCACTGCGCTTTCTTCTGTGCTTTCTTCAGTGGTGCTTTCCTCAGTGGGCGCGGCAGTGTCCTCGGCTGTAGGCGTTAGGCTGGCGTTAGCGTCCACGTCTGCCGTCTCTGTGATGGCGGATGTGCTGCCCGCCATTTCCGGCGCGCTGTCTGCCGTATCGCCATTTGTATCGTCTTGGGTGGCGGATGCCCCGTTCGTTGCTGTGCTGGGGATGATCAGCACTTCGTTACGGTAGAGGAACGCGCCAGGCCACAGGTCGTTGGCCGCGGCCAGGTCCTCTACATTTACGCCAAATTTCTTGGCAATAGCAGCCAACGAGTCGCCGCGCTGCACGGTGTAGGTGGTTGCTTGGCCTGTGGAACCGCCGCCACCGGCAGCAACGGTTTGCCACAGCGCCAGTGTGACCAGCAGAATAGCGACGAATGCCAATGCCAAAGGACCCAGCGGGCTTCGAGCGTTGCGAGCCATGGTTTTGTTCTCCTAATTGCAGGTTGAACGGGATTCTGCGCGGCAGCGATGGGCGTCAATAATAGCTGAACGAGATTGTAACATAAGTTGCAACGGCTTGCGAATCGCTTAAAAATACCAGAGAGGCATCCAATAGGCTTCTCCGGCATGGCTGTTGACACGTCATTCCAGCCGGGCAACGCTCGCAGCCCTTGTTACAGGGGCGCGGCGGGCGCGATGGTAACCAGGCCGCCCGCCAATCGCCCTGCTTCGCAGACAAAGGCGATGCCGCCGCCGGTTAGGGGGCTGTGGTTATCGGTGACATCGAAGAGCGCGCGCCCGTCCACGCCTGCGCGGATGCGGTTGCCTGTCACGGTCAGGTGCAGTTCGTAGCTCTGGCCGAAATGCCAGTCGAACGGCGCTTCAGCCAGTACCGTGTCGCCGTCGAGCGCCTTGACCAACTGGATCAGGCCGTTGGGCGCGAGCATCAGCGCGTAGTAGCGGCGCATCCCCTGGACGCGGGCAGCAAGGCCCCCGGCTTCGACCATGTGCGGTGTGATGGTCGCGCTGACCGTGTAGTCGGTCCATTCGCGTGTGCCGTAGATAAAGAGGCCGCGGCCCTCGTTTTGCATCAGTCGGATATACTCGTCACGGGGCGCGGCCACTTGATCCACCCCGTCCACCCAAGCGTGCTGCCACATTTCGCCGGGATGGTCGGGCCGCGCCAGCGTCAGATCCGGCGCACCGTCCCAGGTGAATGTGTCGATGTAGACGCTGCCAGCTGCATGGGCAGGGCTGCGTAGCTCAAGCCCTACATGGGCAATCGGCGTGCCGCCGGTGGGCGGGATGCGCCAGGTGAGCGTCGTATCTGCGCCCGGCGCTAGTTCGCTCACCGGCCCCCGGCGCAGGACGAGCGCGTCGTCCGGCCCATAGACGCGCAGGTAGAGGTTGGCCTGCACGGGGCTGTCGTTGGCCGCATCGGCGTGGATGGCCGCGGTGACCGTCTGGCCTGTGACCAGTTGGGGCGAGGCCATCAGCGCGTAGCCACGCTGTCGGAAGTAGCGCGCGATCTCGACCGAAGGGGTGAACACCGCGCGGCCGACGCGCGCGGCGCGGCCAGGAGCCAGCCCGCGATAGTGGATCGCCAGGGCGCGGCTGCCGCTCTGGCTGTGTCCTGGGACGTTTTCGACGGTTGCCACGCCGTTGGTCTCCGGCTCATCTTCCGCCACAAACCCCTGGACTGCGCCGGGCAGATCAAAGTGGAAGTGCGCGCCGCCCTTGGGCGCAAGCGGCGCTTCACCCGCCAGGGCGCGGCCAATGTTGACGATGGCAATGCTTTCGCTCAGCGCGTCGCTGATGGCGCGTCCGCCGTCTGCCGTAGGCAGATACATGCGGTCGGCCACAGGCCCGCGCCAATCCGGGCCGTTCTCCAGCCCGTCAAGCCCCAGCTTGATGCCCAGGAGACAGCCCAGATTGCCGGAGTTGCAGTCTGTATCCCAGCCGCAGGTGTTGACGATCATGAGCGACTTTTGAAAGTCGTCGTCGCCGTGGAGCAGCGCATGGACGATCAGCGCGTGGTTGGGGACCATGTGGCAGTTGCCGCCATATTTGTCATAGCCATAGGTGGCCGCGATCTGGTTGCGCGTCTTGCGCCAGTCGTCGGGGGAGGCCGCGTGCCAGTTGCGGATGTCGTCGATCAGGCGGCGAATGACCGAGTCGGGCGGGACAATCGAGGTGGCGCAGTCGAGCAGCTTGTTGCGGTCGGCTTCGACAAAGGCAAGCGACTGCATGGCGGCAAGGGCTTGCGCGCCATAGATGGCTTCGCCGTCATGGCTGACGCTGGCCGCGCGGCGCGCCAGATCCGCGGCCCGTTCGGGGTCGCCCGGCGCGACCATGGCCCAGCCGTCGATGAAGATCTGCGCGCCGATCTGTTCGGCGACTACCTTGCCATTGGTGGCAATGGAGCCGCTGGCGGGCGCGGCTATGCCATGCTTGAGGCGCAGATAGGCTGTATGTTCGGTCGAATTGCCCAGGCCGCCCCACCAAAGCACGGTGCGCCGCTCGATTAGATAGTTGAGCCAGGTCTGGCCGATCTGCGCGGGGGTGAGATCGGGGCTGTTGCCATAGTCGGGCAGGGCGCGCAAAAAGGTAAACGTGCCCGAAATATCGTCGTCGGTCACGATCAAGGGCACGCCGAAGCGCTGGTGAACGTAGTAGTAGACTTCTCCCAGTTCGGCGATGATGCGTTCATGCGACCATCCCTCGAAGGGGCGGCCCAAGTAGACGCCGATCAGTTTGCCCAGGACACCGGCATAGACGCGGGAAAGGTAGTCGGGCGGGAGCGGCATGGCGCAGTACCTCTGCTATCTAGTCTGTTACTGGATGGATAAGATGGATTTGCTGATTAAGGCGGATCTTCCGGGACGCTCGATTGCTCGATCTCACAAGTTTCTAGTCTATCTACCTCTGGAGAAGTTGTTGGATAACATGCGAGATGAAGCACGATGAGCATTGAGAAATTAATCAGGTAATTGACGGTCGCCTGGGGATCGAATCCCCAGGCTAGTGGTGGGAAACAGGCTCAAAGCCTGTTCACCAGAGGTGACGTGCTTATGAAAGTTGAAAAATAGCCGGGTGATCTTCCCGGAAGGTGAATCCCCTACGAGTTTTAATCCTTCATGTTCATGAATCGATGGGGTGTCGAAATTTGTACACTTTATCTATCCTAGGAGGGCGGGGGGATGATCCGTGGGATGGCAATGGGCGGCTGCATGTGGATCGATTCACACACGGCATGGCCTGAACGCGGCTGTATCCCCTCGCGAGTATAGCAGAAGCCCAGGGGACAAGCCAGCATCCCCGCGGCGGGCCGCGCCGCGTCTGGAGCTATGTGGTACAATGTCGACAGCAATGAAAGAGCACGGCTTGCCTCGGACGTTCATGGCCGCCCCAAGTTGGCGCGCGGCTGTTGCGCGGCAGGGCGCTGCAATGGAGCGATCCGGCAGATAATATCACTCACCGGCGGGACGCGACGCTTGCGTGGTGTTTCCACGCCAACCGGGCTGAGGCGAAGGATCAAAGCATGCAAGAGTGGATCACATTTACCGAAATACCATCCGCAGCAGAAATTTACATGATCGCGGGGTGGCAGCAGTGGGCGGATGCCGGCTCGGTTTCCTCCGGGCTGCCGCAGTATTTGAGCACCCACATCGGCGCGCGCAAGATCGGCGAGATGAGCGCGGATGACTTCTATCTCTTTCAAATTCCGGGCACGCATCACCTGCTGCGACCGGAGGTCAACTTTGAGGAGGGATACAGCAAGGAGATCGTGCCGCGGCGCAATGAGTTTCATTACGCCGAGTTGGACGACGACAAGGGGCTGCTCCTCTTTATGGGCGAAGAGCCGCATATCAACATAGACCGCTATGCCCACGGGTTTTTCGACACCATGCGCGAGTTGAATGTGCGCCGCGGCGCGCTCGTGGGGGGCGTTTATGGGGCCATGCCCTATGACAAAGACCGCGAAATCTCCTGTTCTTACAGCCTGCGCGGCATGAAGAAGGAACTGGAGAATTACGCTGTGCGCTTTTCCAACTATCAAGGCGGCGCGACGATTGGCGCGTACTTGGTGGATCGGGCCGAGCAGTACAACTGTGAACTGTTCGTGTTCAATGCGTTTGTGCCCGCCTATGACTTCTCGCAGACCAGCGCGTCCATCCAAGGTGTGCGTATCGAGCACGACTATAAGGCATGGTATGAACTCATGCGCCGCTTCAATCATATGTTCGGGCTGGGCATTGATCTTTCCGACTTGGACCGGCAGAGCGAAGACCTGGTGGCTTCGATCGATCGCAAGATCGAGGAACTGGAGCGCACCATGCCCCAGATCGATGTGCGCGGCTACCTAGACAAGTTGGCGGAGAACTTCACAGAACGACCCTTCATGCCCCTAGACGATGTGTGGGCGCAGGAATTGGGCGATCTGTTTGACGATGATGATGAATAGAATGATGGTGAATAGGCGAGGAGTAGGAGGCCCCGCCACTCTTGGCTAAGAATGGCGGGCTCCTGAAGACAGAGGAAGTAGAGGAATCGGAGGAAGTAAAACCAAGGAGGTATGTGCTGCAAAGTCCGCTCCCCAGTTGACTTTGCAGCCCCACCGCTTCAAACGCTCGCACGCGTGGCCGCGCCCGGTCTTCTCTGCGATGGAGCGGTGTAAGACTGTCTGCCCCCAGATGCTTACACCCACATGCCGCCATCATAGCACGGGCCAGAGGGCGGCTGCATTGTGCGAGATGCACAAATATTGCCCCATGCGTTCGTGCAAATTTGCACAGTGTACAGGGGTCTGCCGCCGGCTCGGCTTCTGACTCGTCCCTCTCCTTCATCGCCCCTTCCAGCGCATCAGCAGACAGCCGTGAACGCAGCCTAGGCTGTGAACTTCTTCACAGTTTTTGACAGCAAACAGACACACCTAAGTACACGGGGCAATGTTATAGTATGGCTGACAGCACAGGCGGGTGCACACGCGCCGGATCGGACAGGAAGTGCGCCTGTTTTTGAAGAAGAAGCTGTCAAGAAGACGCCCGAATGCCGTATCTTCGGCATGGAGGCAATCGTATGGTAAGCGTTATATCAACAATCCATCTGTCTCGCCTTATATCACCTTGCCCTGGTATCATCTTGTATCATCTACTGAGCCAATCACAACCTTGAACACGCAACGCATCACCATGCCCCGTGCTATTTTGAAGTGGCCGCTTTTTAATTGTTGCCCCGCTTCTCGCTATTGGGTTTGGGCTGTGTGTGCTTTGCTTATCGCCCTGTGGGTGCTGTGGCCGCAAGGCGCGTACGCGCAGGAGGTTGCCGCGCCGGAGGATCTCTCTGTTCTGGTGCACTTTCGGCCTGAAATTGATGAAGCCGCACGACAGGCGACGATTGAGCAGATGGGCGGCGAGTTGGTCGTGTGGATGCCCCAAATCCAGGTGGCCGAGGTGCGGCTGCCCGGCCAGGCAGGCATGGGCGCGACGGCCGCGGCTGCGTCGTTTGGCGACAGCGATCAGGTGATCTTTGCCGAGGTCGATCTGCCTGTTGCCGCCGCGTACCGGCCCAGCGATCCGGATTTTGCCATACCCGACCGGGCGTATGGCTACGAGCAGATCAACGCGTATGAGGCGTGGGATACCACGTTGGGCAGCGAATCCGTGGTGATTGCGGTGGTCGATTCGGGCGTCCGGCTCGATCATCCGGCCTTTGCCGGGCGGCTCACCCCTGGCTATGACTTTGTGAACGGCCATGGGCTGCCCGACGACGATTCAGGGCACGGAACCCACATCGCGGGGATCATTGCCGCGGGCATGGACGACGGCGCGGGCCTGGCCGGGGTCTGTCCCCGCTGTCGCATCATGCCGGTCAAGGTGCTCAATTCGGTCAACCTGGGCAGTTGGTCGAGCTTGGCCCAGGGCATTATCTACGCCACCGATCAGGGCGCTGATATCATCAATTTGAGCGTGGGCGCGCCGACCCCGTCACAGACCGTGGCCGCGGCGGTTCAATATGCGTTGGATCACGATGTGCTGCTGGTTGCCGCGGCGGGCAACTACGCCAATGACGTTCCCTTTTATCCGGCTGCACTGGATGGGGTCATTGGTGTCAGCGCCACGACTGCCAGCGGCGAGCGTTGGACGCGCAGCAACTTTGGCTCTTTTATCGATTTATCCGCGCCGGGCGATCTGATCTACAGCACTTATCACGAACTCGATAACGTCTATGGCGGCTATACCTACATGAGCGGGACCAGCATGGCCGCGCCCTTTGTCAGCGGCTTGGCCGGGCTGCTTTTCAGCGTTAACCCGCAGATGTCGAGCGAGGATGTAGCCGCGGCACTCTATGGCGGCGCTGACGATCTGGGGCCAGTCGGTTGGGATGTGGATTACGGCTATGGCCGCATCAACGCGGCGCGCACGCTGCAAACAGAGGCGCTGGGCCAGGACGTTGTGCCCAGCGCGGCCCCACACCGCATCTTCCTGCCTGCGCTGGCGCACAATTAGCCATTTTACCCCACGATTGACGCACTATCACCTCAACCGAACTTCATCTTCTGGGCGGCTGCTGTAAGTCCCCCGCGGTGCGCCTAGTCCACGTTGCGGAGCAGGGAACTGCGCAGTTGTTGGCGTGCCGTATGGATGCCGTCAATCAACGCTTGGTGCAGCGCGGGCTGGCCGTTGCTGGCGACGAGCGTGTCGCTGGTGACCTGCCAAGGCTGGCCGCGGTAGTCGGTGACCTGCCCGCCTGCCTCGCGCACGATCAGCGCGCCTGGGGCTGCATCCCAGGCATTGAGCCAGCCTTCCCAATAGCCAGCGAGCGCGCCTTGCGCCACGTTGATCAGGTCGAGCGCGGCTGACCCCATGACGCGCACTCCCTGGGTGCGAGCGGTGAAATAGCTGAATTCGGCCAGGTTGTTGTCCTCATGCTCTGCTCGATGGTAGGGGAACCCTGTGTTCACCAAGGCCGCGTTGAGATTGTTCACCTGGTTGACGCGCAGCGTTCGCTCCTGTCCATCGGGGTCGCGGCGCAGCGCGCCTTCTCCCGCGCGGGCCACAAAGATCGTGCGCGACGGCAGTTCCAGCGTGATGCCGATCAGCGTTTGCTCGCGGTGGTTAAAGGCCAGGTTGACGCCAAAATAGGCCAGCCCATTGGCAAAGTTGATCGTGCCGTCAATGGGATCGACGATCCAGTAGTATTCGCTCTCTGGTAGCTGGTTGCTTTCTTCACCCCACAGATCGATGCCCGGATAGCGTTCTTGCAGCGATTGGCGGATGTGATTTTCGGCTGCAACATCGGCCTCGGTCACCAGGTCAATCGACGAAGACTTGGTTTCAACGGCTTGCAGCCCGCGGGCTTGCATAGAGAGGATCAAGTCGCCTGCTTCTTGGACGACACGGATCAGGTCTTCGGTGTGGACCTGGGGTGCGCC
>CAZZNG010000147.1:0-10750 GCA_964655505.1 uncultured Litorilinea sp.
TTCTATCCATATGAACGCGATGAACAACTGACCCTATAAGTGATTTATAAATAACCAAAACCATGCGCGTTTTCCCCGGACGAGGCAAAATGCTGCCGTATTGTACTGCTGTGCCCGTCGATTGGACGAATAGCGTGCAGGCGTAACTTTGCAGCCTGCCGCGGCTTGCGCGATGATGCACGCAGCCAGGGGAAACCCATGAATTTACACAAAATTGCAATTGATAACACGATCTATGCTGCCTGCAGGGGCCGGTTTCCTGCCGCGGCATGCCACTTGACGATGGAGGAGTCATGAGCGAACGAGCAGTCAATCCCAAGCGTGTGCTGGTAACCGGATCGACGGGCGCAATCGGCGAGCCTGTGGCCCAATGGCTCAAGGCGCGCGGCCACACGGTGCGCGGCTTTGCCCGCCGCCCCAGCCCTGGCTTGGAGGACTATGTGGAGGGCGACCTGAGCGACCAAGATGCGGTGCGCCGTGCCGTGGAAGGCATGGAGGTGGTGATCCACTTGGGCGCGTACCCCAATGACGCCGACTTTTTGGATGTGCTGTTGGAGCCGAATGTGCGCGGGTTGTATCATATCTGCGATGCCGCGCGCGAGTTCGGGGTCGAGCGGCTTTCGCTGGCAAGCACCATGCAGACGGTGACAGGCCACGGCTGGCCCGATCGCGCCATTAAGATCGAAGAAGGCCCCGCTCCGGTCAACCACTACGCGCTGACCAAAGTCTGGGCTGAAGAGATGGGCTATATGATGGCGCGCAACAACCCCAACATGTCGGTGATCAATGTACGGATTGGCTGGCTGCCGCGCAATCCAGGTGAGGCCGACCGGCTCAAGGCGGCGCGCATCGGGCCGGATTGTTTCTTCAGCCACGCCGACGCCCAGCGTTTTTATGAGCGCGTGGTCGAGTCGCCCACCCCGCGGCCGGGCGAGGCTGTGACCGTCTTTGCCACAAGCAGACCGGCCAGCATCGAACGCATGGATTTGGAACCGGCTCGGCGCATTCTCGGTTATGAACCGCAGGATGTGTGGCCCAACGGGCTGAACTACGACTACTCGTTGTAGCCGTCCGGCAATCTTTCTGAAGGCTCGAACCGGGCAAGTCCGGCCCGCTATCCATTGCGCGTATGCTTTATACTTGAGATTGCACACTTGAAACAGCGTAGCTTAGATTTCAGTTGAATCCACTAGACAGACAGACGATGCGGCTCCATTCTCGCGGGGCCGCGGTTCAATCTCCGGCAGACAGCAGTGGATGCACGGGTATTGAGGCTGCCGGATCACGTCAAGGAGTGAATTGGATGAATCGATTACACCACAGGCGTTCACTTTGGGGGCTGTTGCTCTCGAAGCCGTTGGGCAGACGGTCTAGCCCACTGGCGGCCCGGCTGACCGGCTGGCTGGCCGCGCTCCTCATTGCGCTGGGCGGCTTTGTGCCTGCTGTGCCTGTACTGGCTGCGCCGGTCATGCAGACCGATGCAGCGACTCTCGCCGGTACGTACCAGTCGGAGGTGCTTTCCGCGCCCGATTCCGCGGGGCTGGTCGTTTCGCTGGCGTTGAACGAGGATGGCAGCGCGCAGTTGATGAGCGATTATCTGGACGAGGAAGCGACCATCGTCGAGGTGGGCGAGTGGACCCAGAACGCGGATGGCACAGTCACGCTCTCCATCACCGGCACGGCGGATCAGGAGTATTCACTGCCGATTGAGTTGACTTTCCAGGTGAATGAGGCTGGCGCGCTGGTCATCCCCGGTGAGCCGGACGGGCCTTTTGGCGAAGAAGGGCTGACGTTGGCCCCGGCTGGCGCGCCGGATACGGACACTGCCGCGACAGAGACACCTGCGTTGGATCTGGCTACGCTGCCCGATAATGCGCGCGTCTACCAATCCGAGGTGCTGCCGTCCGCTTCCACGCCCGGCTTGCAGATTACGCTGATCCTCTTTGCCGACGGCACGCTGGAGATGGTGAGCGACTATCAACAGCCCGATCAGGTTGTGATCGAGTTGGGTACGTGGGCCGAATCCGACGACGGCACGGTGATCGTGACGCTGACCGGCCAACTTGACCGTAACTATGAAGCACCGGTGGAACTGGCCTTTACCACCGAGGAGAACGGCACGCTGGCGCTGGTCGACGAGGACGGTCTGCTCTTTGGCGAAGATGGGTTGAGCCTGACCCCGTTGGCGCTGCCCGGCGCGACGCTGCCCGATGCGGCGGCAAGCGAAGCCCTCACGCCGACGGCTACCAGCGAGATGACAGGGGACGCAACGCTTGAAGCGCCTGTTGAAACGCCGCCTGTTGAAACAACCGTGGGCGCGACCGATACCCTGACCGTCGAGACGCCCCCGGCTGCAGAGGCCGAAGTTAGCCCCACGGTCACCGAAGCAGTGACATCGCCCGTGACCGCAACGCTCACGCCGCCGGTTACATCCACCGTCACGCCGACAGAGAGCGCCCCGCTGACCGCTACGGCGGAGCCTGCTGCTGGTGAGATTGCAGCGGGTGAGGTGATCACGGGTGACGCGGCCATGATGGTCGGTGTCCCCGATGGGCCTTTCCTGTCGGACTTACTGGTTGCTGCCGACGGCTCTGACTTCTTCCAAGTTGCAATCTTCTACCCCAATGGCGATTTGCTGTTGAGCAGCTATTTCCTCACCGGCGAACCGCCGGTGGTCGAAGTTGGACATTGGGCTCCGGCTGAAACCGCTGTCACCGACACAGCAGATGTGACTGACACGGCTGAAGTCACCGATACGGCAGACGTGACTGATACGGCTGATGTCACCGACACGACAGATGTGACCGATACAGCGGATGTGACCGGCACAGCCGCGGCGACCGCGATGACGCCGATCACCTATACGGTCACGTTGAGCGGCACAGTGGCCGAAACGTATGAGTCTCCGGTGGTCATTCAGATGATCGCCCGGCCCGGCGGCGCGCTCGAATTGGATCGCGTGCTGCTCAACCCGCTGCCGCGCACCAAACTGGACTCGGCAGCGCCCGTTGCTATTGCCCAGTTCCAATCGGATGTGATGCCCGCGGAATCAGGCCCCGGCTTGCAGATCCGCATGACGCTCTATGACGACGCTACCTTGACGCTGGTGAGCGATTTCCAAGTGCCTGGCGAAGTGGTGACCGAGGTGGGCACTTGGCTGATGGACGACGAGGACGTTCTGGTGGCGACGTTAACCGGGCAGAATGGGCAAGAATACGATGAGCCGGTCACGCTGCGCTTCGCTGTCAGCACCAACGACGCGCTGGTGCTGCTCGACGACGAAGGGCTGTTTGGCGATGCAGGTCTGACGCTTGTGCCTGTGCCGCTTGAAACAGAAGGCGCGGACGATGAGGCTGCCCCCGGCTTGGATGCCGGGGAGGAGGATGCGGCGGGCGCTGCTGACGCAGATGAAGCCACGGATGAGGACGCGGGTGAAGACGCGGCGCAATCTGCCGCGCCCAGCGAGCCGCTGCCGGTCCAGTTGGGTCTTTACCAGTCCGAGATGCTTTCGGCTGCGTCGGGTTCAGATCTGCAAGTCAGCATTGCCCTGTTGGAGGACAACGCGGCCGCGGTGGAGTATGACTATCGCAACGGCAGCGAAGTTGTGACCAACGTGGGGACATGGCAGGACAACGGCGACGGTACGCTGACGCTCACGCTCACCGAAGGGCCGCAAGGCACGTTCGAAGAGCCGGTGCTCTTTACGCTGACCGTCGGCGAAAGCAGCCTGACCATCGCGGAAGCCGACGCGGTCAATGCCGATCTGCTCGATGTGGAGTTGGCCTATCTGCCGCTGCAATAGGCGCTAGCGGTTCGCTGGCCTAGATCTTTGCTGAAATGACTCCCTTGCTGCCAATCAAGAACCAGGCGGCAAGGGAGTTGTTGTTGGCGTGTGGGGGACTAAAAGAGAACGTCGTCGGTTAAATTGTCCGCTGCCGGGCCGGGGCGCGCATGGGACAAACCCTGTGCGGCTGGCTGGGGGTGTCCCTGGCCGGTCAGTTCGCGCAGCAGCGCCAGCGCCAGGCGCTTGGTGTCGAGCAGTTCGACTTCTGCTTCGAGGACAGGCCCAACGCAGGCTGGGCAACCTTGGGGGCAGCCACACCCCGCGATCAGATCGTAGGCCGCGGCCATGAGGGTGGCGTGCAGCTCATAGAGGCGCGCGCTAAAGCCCAGCCCGGCGGCTGTGCGCTCGTAGACGTAGACTGTGGGCAGTTTGGCGCGCCGGTCGGGCTGGCTTGGGTCTGCTTCTGGATCTGTCTCTGGCTTTCTCTCTGGCGGCGACGCGGCTGCACGCTGCGCCACGCCCGCTAATTCGCCGCGTTCCACATGCACGCCGATGTCCTGCGGGTCGCACATGAGGTAGAGCGGGGCCAGGTTGTTGAGCGCATAGGCCACGCCATCCAGCCCGCTGCGGGTGCGCACGCTTGCCTCTACGCGCTGGTGACAGGTGCGGCAGACCAGCACCAGGTTGCTCAACTGATTGGCGAGCCGGTAATGCTCGTTGAGGCCGGGCACATAGCCAAAGGTGCGGAACGGGCGTAGGTGATGCACGTCATGCTGGCGGCCAGGCGGCTCCGGCGCGCCGCATTGGGTGCAGCGGTAGCCGTCGCGCTCGCGCACGCGGCGGCGCTGCTCCGCCCAGTTGGGGCCGTAGTCGTTGACCGAATCGCGCCATTCGCCGCTGGCTTCCAGCGCGGCTTGGGTTTCGGGCAGAACGCTGAACCAATAGCCGCTGGTTTCGTTGATGCGCGGCGGGTAGTCGAGCGGAAAGACGCCCAGCGTCTCATGGGTAAAGCGTTTGACGCGGCGATAGCCCATAACCTGATGGGTGACGCGCAGGTCGCCGTGGGCCACTTGTGCGCCCTGGTGGGCGCGCTGATCGGGCGTGGTGAGAACCGTGACCTCGGTTTCGGCCAGCGCGTCGGTGTAATGGTCTACTTCGACCGCACGCACATGGGCTATGCTCTCGTCCAGGTCCAGGCGCTCTACCACATAGCTTTGCCCTTCGTGGATGTAGATCGCGCCGTCGTGCAGCAGCAAGGGCGCGGTGGCTTGATCCAGCGCGCCGATGATCGTCACCGGGCCGCCTGCGCCGCCTGCTTGGGTCGCGGGGGTGGCTTGGATGACGACGGTTTCGCTGCCGCTGCTGCGTAAGTTGACGGCACGGGCCGGGTAGCCTGCGCCCGCCCAGAAATATTCATCGCCGTGGTGGTGGATCTCGCCATCTTCAACCAAGAGCGTAAGCACAGCCTCGGTGTAGGGGCTGCTGCCCAGTGCTTCGCCCTGGACAAAGGGCATCTCAAACGCGGCACAGCGTATATGATCGACCAGCAGCAGGGGGTTGTCAGGGTTGATCAGCGCGTGTTCGGGGGAGCGCTCAAAGAGAAATTCGGGGTGGCGGATCACGTATTGGTCGAGCGCGCCGCCCGTTGCTACCAGGATCGCCAGCGCCGCGGCGGTTGTGCGCCCGGCGCGGCCCATCTGCTGCCAAGTTCCGGCAATCGTGCCGGGGTAGCCGCATAAGACCGCGGCCTGCAATTGGCCGATGTCGATGCCCAACTCCAGCGCATTGGTCGCCACCACGGCACGCACCTCGCCCCGGCGCAGCCCTGCCTCGATGGCGCGGCGTTCGGCGGGCAGGTAGCCCCCGCGATAGCCGCGGATGCGCGTGTAGACGGGCGAATCGCGGTCGAGCAGCCCGGCCGCAACCTCGCGCCGCCGGTTGGCCCTTGGCGCGGCCCATGCCCGCGCCACCCGCTCGCGCAGGTAGGTCAGCAGCAGTTCCGTGGTGAGCCGGGCGCGGCCAAAGACAATGGTCTGCACATCGGCCAGCACGCAGCGCGCGGCAAGTTCTTGGGCTTCGAGCGTGCTGCTGCGGCGCAGCCCGCGCTCCAGGTCAAAAACAGGCGGGTTGTAGAGGATGAGATGCTTGGCCCCGCTGGGCGCGCCGCTTTCATCCACCACGGTAACCGGCTGCTCGACCAGCTTTTGGGCCAACTCCTGCGGGTTGGCAATGGTGGCGCTGGTGCAGATGAATTGGGGAAAGCTGTCATAGGCCGCGCAGAGGCGGCGCAAGCGGCGCAGCATGTTGGCGACGTGGCTGCCAAAAACGCCGCGGTAGGTGTGCATCTCGTCGATGACCACATAGCGCAGCCCAGCCAGGAACGCTTCCCAGTTGCCGTGATAGGGCAGAATGCCGCTGTGCAGCATGTCGGGGTTGGTGACGATCAGCCGCGCCTGTTGGCGCAGCCGTGCGCGGTCGGCAGAGGGCGTGTCGCCGTCGTACGCGGCAGCCAGCAGCGTTGCCGCGGGCGCGGCCTGCTCCCCACCGCTTTGTTGCATCAAGGTCGCACGCCAGCCGTCCAACTCGTCCAGTTGATCGTGGCCCAGCGCCTTGGTGGGAAAGAGGTAGAGGGCGCGGGCCTGGGGGTCGCGCAGCAGGGCGTCGAGGATGGGCAGGTTATAGCAGAGCGTCTTGCCGCTGGCTGTGGGCGTGACCACCGCGACCGCTTGCCCGCTCAAGGCCAGTTCGACTGCCTGTGCCTGGTGGGTATAGAGTTCCTGGATGCCGCGGGCCGCCAGCCCCGCATGGAGCGCGGGATGCAGCGCAGGGGGGATGGGAGCCATGCGCGCGGCGCGAGCGGGCAGGGTGCGCCACGCGGTTACATTCGCCATGAACTGATTGTCGGCGCGCAGATCGGCTAACAAATGTTCTAGTGCCATGGCGGCATTGTAGCCGACAGCAGCGGGACGCGGCAACTGGCGCGCTGTGCCCTGCGCGGATCGGGCGCGTGGGCCTGATCTGCTATACTAGTTGACTAGTTTCGTTTGACCCGTTGCGCTGACCCTCTATCGATTGCAGGATGTTACCGGACTCGCCATAGAGGCCGTTGATCCAGCCATTCAACCAATCCACCCACTGAGCGAGCAAACCAGGATTGTCTAATTGTCCACTTGAGCCGCTCGTACAATGCAATAGGGAGCGATGAGCATGGATTTTGAGATGCCCGCGCGCGTCAAGCCGCTGGTTTCCCAGATTCGGGACTTTGTGGCGCAAGAATTGATTCCGCTGGAACCGCGCTTCTTGAACGGTCCCTTTACCGACTTGCTGCCCACTTTGCAGGAAAAGCGCCGCGCGGTGCAGGCAGCCGGGCTTTGGAATCCTGCCCTGCCCGAAGCGTATGGCGGCCACGGGCTGGCGCTGCATGAATACGCTTTCATTAGCGAAGAGTTGGGCCGCAGCCCCCTGGGCCACTATGTTTTTAACTGCCAAGCGCCCGACATTGCCAACATGGAAGTGTTGATGCTCTATGGCAGCGAGGAACAGAAGGCGCGCTATCTTGAACCGCTGACGCGCGGCGAAATCCGCTCCTGCTTTGCCATGACCGAGCCGGAATACGCGGGGTCGAATCCGGTGTTGATGGGCGCGACCGCGGTCAAAGACGGCGACGACTATGTGATCAACGCGCACAAGTGGTTTACGACCGGGGCCGAGGGCGCAAGCTTTGCCATTGTCATGGCTTTGACCGACCCGGATAACCCGCAGCGGCATCGCCGCGCCAGCCAGATTATCGTGCCGCTTGATACACCGGGCTATCGCCGCGTGCGCAACCTTTCGGTCATGGGCGAGACAGGCAGCGACCACGCCAGCCACGCCGAGGTTGTCTTCGAGAATGTGCGCGTGCCCCAAAGCAACCGACTTGGCCCGGAGGGAGAAGGCTTCCGCATTGCACAGGAGCGGCTGGGGCCAGGGCGCATCCACCACTGTATGCGCTGGATCGGCATTTGTGAGCGCGCGCTCGACTTGATGTGCCGCCACGCCGTGAAGCGGCAGTTGTCCAGCAGCGCATATCTGGCCGATCAACAAGTCATCCAACATTGGATCGCGGAGGCGCGCGCCCAGATCGACGCGGCGCGCTGGATGGTACTGCACGCGGCTTGGAAGATAGACCATCAAGGAGCCTACGCCGCGCGCATCGAGATCTCGACCATCAAGTTTGTGGTGGCGAATGTGTTGCAACAGGTGTTGGATCGCGCGCTGCAAGCCCACGGCGGGCTGGGCATGACCGACGACACGCCCTTGGCCTACTGGTATCGCCAGGAGCGCGCCGCGCGCATCTATGACGGCGCGGATGAAGTGCATAAGTGGGTGGTGGCGCGCCAGATTCTGCAGCAGTATCGCTAAGGCAGTATCGCTAAGAGTGCGCGTCTATTATGAAGGTATGAAGTTGAGGATGGAGCCTTTTGCATGATGCAACATGAGCCGGAGCGCGGGCGGCCCGTTGGCACCGCAGCGGACGAGCCGGGCGCGGCGCTGCCCCCGGCGCATCCAATGTCGCTTGCATTGCGCCTATATTTTGCGCGCCACCTGCCCCAATTCAGCGGCGAGGTGACGGTTGTCCCCTTTCCCCAGGGCTATTCCAACCTGACTTATTTGGTGCGGACCGGCGCGCAGGAGATCGTGCTGCGCCGCCCGCCCACGGGCCACTATGCCGCGGGCGCGCACGATATGAGCCGTGAATACCGCGTGCTGTCGCGATTGGGCGCGATCTATGCACCCGCGCCCAGGGCCTTTCACTACTGCGACGACTCGTCGATCATCGGCGCGCCCTTTTACCTCATGGAGCGGCGGCCCGGCGTTGTGCTGCGCGCCGGGGACGCAGGCCTGGACCAGATCCCCCGCACGACGGTGACCGGGCTGGCCCATGCCATTATCGACAATTTGGCCGCCATCCATGCGCTCGACTATGCCGCGGCTGGATTGGGCGATCTGGGGCGACCCCAGGGCTATATCGCACGCCAGATCAGCGGCTGGGCGCGGCGCTATGCCGCGGCCGCGACCGATTCGCGCCCAGGGCTGGAGCGTGCGCTGGCTTGGCTGGCCGATGTGCAGCCGCCAGAGGGCCGCGCGGCGCTGATCCACAACGATTACAAGCATGACAATCTGCTCTTGGACGCGGACGACCTGACGCGCATCGAAGCCGTGCTCGATTGGGAGATGTGTACGTTGGGCGACCCGCGCATGGACTTGGGCACGATGTTGGGCTATTGGGTGGAGCCGGACGATCCGCCTGCGCTGGTGGAGATGTTTGGGCTGACCACTCTGCCGGGTACGCCCGACCGCGAAGCCGTCGCAGCGCGCTATGCGGCTGCCCATGACGACGGGTTGGGCGGCGCGGACCCCCTCTTTTTCTTTGTCTATGGCGTGGTCAAGGTGGGCGTGATCTTGCAGCAGATTTACGCACGCTATCAGCGGGGCGAAAGCGACGATCCGCGCTTTGGTAAACTGGGCGCGGCAGTGGCTGCCTGTTCGTGGATGGCCGATCAAGCCTTGAGCAAGCAGCGCATTAGCCGCCTCTTTGCATGAGTCCATAGCCACGAATCGAGCTTGCGGGCAGAAATCATCGGGTGAGGTGGGACACGATGCGAATTCTGTTGATTGCCTTTGGTTCGCGTGGGGATGTGCAGCCGGTCTTGGCCTTGGGCCGCGGGCTGACCGCGGCAGGCTATGACATCACCATCGGCGCAGGGGCGAATTTTCAGGCGTGGATCGAGGGCGCGGGCTTCGATTATGCGCCGTTTGCCGCGGATGTGCAGGCCATGATGCGCGGTCCAAGCGGGCGCGCGTGGATCGAAGAGAGCAGCCGCAGTTCGCTGAAGGAGGCCCAGAACATGCGCGCCATGATCGACGAACACGGCGCGCAGATCACCGCGGATCTGGTGCGGATGTGCGCGGACGCGGATGTGCTGGTGTCAGGACTGCCCACCTTTGGCCTGGTGGAGAGCATGGCCCAACAGCAGGACAAGCCGCATATCTCGCTCATGCTGGCCCCTTTTAAGCCGACGCGCGCAGCCGAAGCCACGCTGGTGCCGCCCATTCCCGGCTGGTCTTCGCGCCTCAACCGCATCACGGGCCGGGTTGGCATCTACTTCATGTGGTGGATCTTCAAAGAGGTGACGAACCGCTACCGCGCACAGGCCGGGCTGCCGCGCTGGCGCTATTGGGACTACCTGCGCCATTGGACGGGCGTGCCCGTGCTTTACGGCTTCAGTCCCCATGTTGTGCCGCCAAGCGACGATTGGGCCGGGTTCAATGCTGTGACGGGCTATTGGTTTTGGGATGAAGGGGCCGATTGGCAGCCGCCCGCAGCGCTTGCCGATTTTTTGACCGCGGGGCCGAAACCCGTCTACATTGGCTTTGGCAGCATGTCCAACAGCCAGCCGGAGGAGACGGCTCGCTTGATGGTGGCTGCGCTGGCGCGTACAGGGCAACGGGGCGTCATCAGCAGCGGATGGGCCGGTCTGCACGCGTCGGATCTGCCGGATCATGTCTGCTTGATCGAGGGCGCGCCCCACGATTGGCTTTTGCCGCGCATGGCCGCGGTGGTGCATCATGGCGGTTCGGGGACAACCGGCGCGGCCATCCGCGCGGGCGTGCCCAACACAGTGGTCGCGCACATGGCCGATCAGCCCTTTTGGGGCCGCCGCGTGTATGAATTGGGGGTGGGTGCGCCGGTGATTCGCCGTCACGACCTGACCGTGGACGCGCTGGCCCAAGCCATTGAACAGATGGTGACCGATACGGCCATGCAGCAGCGCGCCGCCCGGCTTGGCGAAAGAGTGCGCGGGGAGGACGGTGTGGCTAATGCGGTGCGGGCGTTTGATACGCTGCTGCGCCCTGCGTGCGCGACGGGGTGACTGTGTGTCTGGATCATCCGGCACGGAGGCGGGATCACAGCGGCGGGATCAC
>CAZZNG010000147.1:10850-13101 GCA_964655505.1 uncultured Litorilinea sp.
TGACTGTGTGTCTGGATCATCCGGCACGGAGGCGGGATCACAGCGGCGGGATCACGGAGGCGGGATCACGGTGATGAACCTGGTCATGCGCGCTGCAACAGTCGAGGACCAAGACGCCATTCGCAAGATGGTGTACGCTGCGAGGCTCAACCCAATGGGGCTGGCATGGTCCAATTTTATTGTGGTCGAGGCGATCTCCGTGGCGGAAGGCAGCTTGGGCCACGCCATCAATCGCCGCCTGATCGGCATCGGCCAACTGCGCCCACTCGGCGGCGAATCCCGAGAACTGGCTTCGTTGGTCGTAGACCCGGCGTATCAAGGCAAGGGCGTCGGCGCGCTGCTGGTGCATACGCTCATGCGCCGCGCGACTGGGCCGCTCTATCTCACATGTACGAGCAATCTGATCAACTATTACCGCCGCTTTGGTTTTGTCGAGGTGACGAATCCATCTGTCTTGCCGCGGTCCCTGGCGCGGCTCTTCCGCGTTGGGCGGGTGATTGCACCGTTGATCACCCGCTTGGAGGGAAAGCCGAAGCACCTTGCCGCCATGGTCTGGCCGCGCACATTGTCTGCGGTAACGTCTGCAGCAACATCTGCTGCAACCTTGACCGCAATATCGACCGCAGGACCTGCTGTAATATCTACTGCGACACAATCCAACCCATAACCCTAGAAGGGGGCGCGTATGCGGATTGCATTGGCTGAAGTCGGCCAAGAAACCGGCAGCTTTACCTCTGTACGCACCACAATTGACACCTTTCGCCAGTATGTCCTCTATGAAGGCGAGGAAATCCTGGTCAAGCGGCGCAAGGGAACCGGCACATTGGCCGGTTTTTTCCGCGCCGTCGAAGAGGAGCGCATCAACCTGGACCCGGTTCCTATCATCAGCGGATGGGCCGGGGCCAGTGGGCCGTTGACCGATGAGACGCTTCAATTCTTTATCGACAAGGTCACCGAGGGGCTGCGCCAGGCCGGACCGATTGATGGCTTCTTCTTTAGCTTGCACGGCGCGGCCGCGGCAGAGAGCGACCCGGATGTGGAAGGGGCCTTGTTGGAGGCGGCGCGCGCGGTGCTTGGCCCGGATGTGCCTATTGTGTCGCCTTTTGACCACCATGCCGGTGTGACGCGGCGCATGATCGAGAACCTTGACGGGCTGGTCGCACACCGCACGCAGCCGCACCACCCCGACGACACAGGCTATTGGGCGGCCAAGCAGTTGTTCGCGATCATCCGCGGCGACATCCAGCCGACGCTGGCGTGGCGGCGCGTGCCCATGATCGCGCACCAGGAACAGTTCTTGACCTCCCACGGGCCGATGAAGGAGTGGTTCGACCGGGCGCGCGAGATGGAGCGGCAGCCGGGTGTGGTTTCGGTTTCCACTTTTCCCATGCAGCCCTGGCTCGACATTCCCGAAGGCGGCTGGGTCACGGTGGTGATCACCGACGACGCACCCGAACTGGCCGATCAGCTTGCCGCGGAGCTGGCGAATCAAGTGTGGGCCATGCGCGAGCGCTTTTGGAAATTCGAGAGCATCCCCGTGGATGAGGCTGTGCGCAAGGCTGTGGCCGCGCCCGAAGGGCTGGTGATCCTCTCGGACACAGGCGACAGCGTCTTTGGCGGCGCAACGGGCGACAGCACCGTCATCCTGCGCGAATTGGTGGCGCAGGACGTGCCCGATATCGCGCTGGTCACGGTGGTCGATCCGGAGGTGGTGGCGCAGATCTGGGAGGCAGGCGAAGGCGCGCGGCTCGACGTGACGCTGGGCGGCAAGCTCGACAAACTCTTTGGCCGCCCGCTGGATGTGACGGTCGATGTGCTGCAACTGGCCGAGGGGCTGATCGAAGCCGAAGTGACCAGCCGCGGCGCGTTTGATATGGGCCGCCGCGGCCTGCTGGCGATTGGCAATGTGCGCGTGGTGGTGAGCGAGCATGTGGGCGTGGGCGGCAACCATCCCAGCGTCTACCAGAGCTTTGGCATCGACCCGGCCACAGCCAAGATGGCTGTGCTCAAGACCGCGAGCAATTTCCAATACTTTGCCAATATGACGTCGGAGATCATCCGCGTCGACACGGTTGGCCCCACCATGTCACACCTGGAGCAGTTTGACTGGAAGCTGCTGCCGCGGCCCATCTACCCGCTGGATGAACTGCCCCACTGGTCGGCGGACGAGGGGTCATAAATTCACGGACGCCTAACCTTCCCGGATGCCTAACCTTCCCGGACGCTCGAAGCGTCCGGGAAGATCCACCTG
>CAZZNG010000148.1:0-13073 GCA_964655505.1 uncultured Litorilinea sp.
CCGCGCGTCGAAGGCGCGTCGCTGCTGAACTTGGCGGGCCGGGCCGAGTGGGGCAGTTTGGGCCAGGTGCAGACCTTTGGCGGGCGCATTTACCTGGCTGATGAAGCGCGCGGTTCGCTCTTGCGCTATAGCCCTGGGCCTGGCGCCGGCGAATACGCGGTGCCGCCTGATTCATGGTTCGCCGCGCAGACGCAGGTCAACCTGAGCGGGCTAATCTCTTTGGAGATCGACGGAGACATCTGGCTGCTCTTTAGCAACGGCATGATCCTGCGCTATCGCAACGGCGAGCAGGTTCCGTTCTCGCCGGAGAACAGCATCGGCTTGGCCGAGGAGCCGACCGATATGGTTGTGATGCGCGAGGAGACGAACCTGATCTATTTGGTTGATGCGGCGGAAGATCGCATCTTGGTCTATGACAAAGAAGGCGCGTATTTAAGCCAGTTGAAAGCACCGGAAGAAGGATTGCTGCGCGGTCTTTCGGGGCTTTACGTTGATGAGGTCTCTGGGGTGATGTACCTCTTGACCCAGAGCGGCCTCTTTGCCCATCCACTGATCCAATAGACGATTCATCTGTTTATAAGTATTTATAAGGGCAATTCGCCAGGCAGATCGCTGGCGTTGTGCTAGGCGCGAGGCGTACCGATAGCGGTATGCAACGGTCCGGATTGTGTCCGCTTGAGAGCGCTCCAGATGGCCTGCTGAACTTGCTGCCTGCGCCAGCCGCTATGCTATAATGCTGCTACTATGGCGAATCGTCCACCGGAAATAGGTCCAAAGCGTTTTTCTGCTATGTCGAGTCGGTTGAGTATCGCGTTAGCGGTGATCTATACACTTGGCGTGATTGGGATCGCGGTTGTTGCGGGCAGTTGGCTATACGACTGGTCGCGTATGCGGATCCTGGGCAATTCCGAACTTGCTACGCTTGACCTCTTGCCGTCCTCTTTTCGCATCCAACCTGCCGAGCCTGCTATCGATGGCACGGAGGGAGAGGAGTCAGCTGGGACGGCGGATGAATTGGCGCAGGCCGAGGAAGCGCCTGCAGCCATGCCGCCCATTAACATCCTGCTGATGGGGACCGATGCGCGGCCCGGCGAAGCGGACATACCGCGCACCGACACCATGATCCTGCTGACGTTTGATCCCCAACATGGGACCGCGGGGCTTTTGTCGCTGCCGCGCGATCTGTGGGTTCCCATCCCCGGCTATGGCTATGAGACGAAGATCAATACAGCCTACCAGATCGGCGAGACACAGGGCTATCCCGGTGGCGGCGCGCAGTTGGCAAAGAATACGGTCAGTAGTTTTATCGGCCAGCCTGTGCAATATTATGCGCTCGTCAACTTTCAGGGCTTTGTCGAGTTGATCGACTTGATTGGCGGCGTGGATGTCGTGGTCCCCAAGACCATCTATGATGATGCGTATCCCACCGACGACTATGAGACGATGGTCTTTTATTTGGAGGCTGGGCAGCAGCATCTAGACGGTGAAACCGCGCTCAAATATGTGCGCACGCGCAATGTGGACGATGACTATGGGCGTGCTGAACGGCAGCAGCAAGTGATTCGCGCGGTGGCGGATAAGGTGCTGCGGGCCGGTATGCTGCCTTCGCTGCTGACAAAGCTGCCGCGTTTGGCCTATACTATGCGCAGCAGCATTGACACGGACATTCCAATGGCGCTCCAGTTGGAGATAGCGAATTCCCTCAGTGGCAGTTCGCTGCCCATGCGCCATTTGGTGCTCGACAACCGCTTTGGGACCGAAACCTACGCCTATAATGGCGCGTGGATCTTGCTGCCTGACCGGGCCAAGGTCCGCACGGCGCTGAACGAGTTCTTTGCGCCGCCGAGCGAGGGCAGCGCGGTGGCGCTGTTGAATACGGAGTGGGTGCGAATTGAGGTTTTGAATGGGACGGGTGAGCCGGGCGTGGCCGCGCGCACGCGCGAAATGCTGCAAAGCCAGGGATGGCAGGTTGTCTCTATTGGCGATGCAGACCGCAACGACTATGGGCGAACGCTGATCATCAACTACGGCGTACCCGATGAAGTTGTCTCGCGCGTCGGTAAAGATTTGGAACTGGAGCCGCATATGTCTAGCCTGCACGGGCTGGATGTGAGCGTGCCGATTGATATGCGGATTGTGGTCGGACGTGATTTCTTGACTCACCTTCCCCAGTAAACCGGTCGATGGGTCGATCCAGTGAGCATCTCGGCCCGCTCTCCACGACGATGGAACACAGAGCACAGAAACCGCAAGGTCTCTGTGCTTTTTTTGTGGTGAACTCGACGATTGAAGCTCGACGATTGAAGATTCAAAGCCTTGTGCTGAGGCGAGCGCGCCAACAACTCACTGCTAACATGTAAATAACGCATAAAGGGGGATTTCCGCATGAAGAAAGCCTGGTGGTTCGCCGCGGGGCTTTTGGGTGGATGGGCGATCCAGCGCGGCTTCTTTGCCTTTGCGCCGCTGCCTGCGCTGCCCCAGCCCAACCCGGCGACGACCGCGCATGAGGCGCAAGCGCGCCTGACGCGCCTGGATGAAGCCGAGGGGAGTGAACTGCTGCCGGTCTGCCGCACACAGATTTGGGCGCAGCCCGCGCCCGCTGCGTCGTGCGTTGTGCTGCTGCACGGCTACACCAACTGTCCCCATCAATATGAGCGGTTGGGCCGCGAACTTCATGCAGAAGGGCATACGGTGGTGGCGGCGCGGCTGCCCTATCATGGACAGCCGACGCGCGCGCCGGACAATCTGGGGCAAATGTCCGTGCCGGATCTCAGTGCTTTTCTGGGCGAAGTCATCGACGCGGCCCACGGGCTTGGCGAGCGGGTGACACTGCTTGGCTTTTCGTTTGGCGGCGTGTTGGCCGGGTGGGCGGCACAATGCCGGGCAGACATCGACCATGCAGTGCTGGTTTCGCCTTCATTGGGCCTGCTCGCTGTTAGGCCGCAGTTACGACCCCTCTACGCGCGGCTGCTGCCGATCCTGCCCGATCGCTTTCTCTGGTGGGACCCGGTGCGTCGTTTGGATAAGCTTGGGCCGAAGCACGCGTACGCGGGCTATTCGACGCGCGGGGTCGGCATCATCCTGCGGTTAGGCGGCGGCTTGCTCAAGGCGGCGCGGCAAGCCGGTCCGCGCGCACAACGGGTGAGCGTGGTGGTCAACCCGCATGACGACGTGGCAGACAATAATGCGGCGCGCGCACTGGCGCGGGCGTGGCAAGAGCACGATGAATCGGTGCGCCTCATACACTTTCCCGCGCACCTGCGTTTGATCCACGACCTGATGGACCCGTTACAGCCCGGCCAGCAGGTCGAGCGGGTCTACCCCTTTATTCGCACGAACGTGCTGGTGTAGCAAAAAGCCCTCGCGCAGCAGAGAACCAGGCTCATAAAAAGATTGGGGCATCCGATGACCGGATGCCCGATTGATTGCTTGAGTGTATCACTAGGCGGCTGATCGCTTACCAGTCGGCGTGGGTCACCCGCTGCGGGTCGTTGACCGGCGCATAGACAATGCCGTTCTGGAAGCCTTGCACCCGGTAGCCGCTCGTCTCAAATTCCTGCGTCACCGGCCTGCCCAGCCCTTCGCGTCGTGCATACGCGGCCAAGGGCGAACTTGGCTGCAGTTCGATGCCAACCCGGCTCCATGCACCCTGGCGCAGCGCCGTGATCACGGTGGCGTCGGCCTCTGCCGGCGGCGCGGCCCTTTCTGTCTCAGCCGAGGGCACGGTAGGCAGATAGATGCTGTAATCCTGGTCGACGCCCGGTTCTCCACTGGTCGCGGGGTTGAGCACCGCTTGCCACACGACAAAGAATGAGATGTGGTGGTTGGCTGGCAGGCCGCCGCCACAGACCACTTCGGCCGCGCCCGCGGGCGCCCAACACCAGGGGCCGCTCTCGCCGCGCTCCGGTACGAAGCTGCTGCCTGGGCCGGTGATGATGTTGGCCCAGCCGGAACGTTCTTTGGTGGCGCGGCGCACATAGGCGTTGTAGTCGGGATCGGCCAAGACATCGAAGCCATCGGACCAGAATAGGATTTCTTGGCCGCGCACCAGCTTGCCGTCAAGCCCGATCACCGCGGCGAACAAATGATGGTCGCCGCCTGCATCGTCAAAGTAGTCGGCTGCGCCCACCGGCTTCAAGTAGTCATCGCGCGCCCATTGCGGCACGGAGCCGGGCAAGTCAACGGGTTCCCAGGAGCCATTGCGCGTGGTGAAGATGTCGCGCACAAGATAGAGAATGTCGCCGCTGGGCGAATCGGGCCGCTCGGCCAGGGACTTGACTTCGATGTTGTAATGCTCGGCCCACTCGCTGATCCGCTGTTCGACCTTGATCGTGGGCGCGGGGCGCTCCTCGCCTTCATCCGGCGTTTCGCCCTCGGTGGGGGGAACTTCGGGTTCTTCGGGTTCCGGCTCGACGGCCGGCTCTTCCTTGAGGGTTGCTTCCCATGCGGCGCGGGGCACAGCTTGCCACACGACGAAGGTGGAAACGGGGTGTCCGATGGGCAAGCCACCGCCGCAGACCACTTCAGCCGCGCCTGCGGGCGCCCAGCACCAGGGGCCAGTCTCGCCCCGTTGTGGCACAAAGGAACTGCCGCCCGCCATGAAAAGGTTGGCCCAGCCCGAACTGTCTTTGGTGTGCTCGCGGGTATAGCCCGTATAGTCCGGATTGCCCAACTGTTCGAAGCCGTCTGACCAGTAGATGACTTCGTGGCCTTTGATAAATTCCCCGTCCAGCCCGATCACCGCGGCAAAGAGGTGATGGTCCGCGCCTGCTTCGAGGAATTCGGGTCGCAGATAGTCGTCGCGCGCCCATTCGGGCACAGACTCATAGTCGTCGCTCAGTTCCCATGAGCCATAGTAGGTCATGAAAACGTCTTTGACGAGATAGACCACGTCGGCGTCGACGTATTCGCCTTCAAGTGGTGCGTCGGGCCGCTGGTCGATGGACGCGATCTCCATGTTATAGGCAGGGAAGGAGAGCGCGATGCGCCGATCCACCAAAGGGCCTTGCGGCTCCGCTTCTTCCTCAGTTTCTTCCTCGGATTCTGCGGCCTCCTCTTCTTCCGGTTGGGCAGGCTCCTCCGGCGCGCCTTCGCTTTGCGCCGTCATTTGCGTTTCAGCCTGTTCGATGGGCTGCGACGGCGCTGCCGCAAATTCTTGGGTCGGCGTCTCATCCTCAGCGGTGGGTTCGTCCACCCACGTTTCGCCGATCTCGGCTGTGCCTGCCTCGGCGTCTGCCTGTTCGATGATCTCGTCTAACGTCGGGGTTGAGAAAGAAGTATTCTCCATGGTGGAATCAGTGCTTTCGTCAGTTTCTGGCATAATTGGCGCCTCGGCCTCAGGCTCAACCAACTGCTCACGTTCGTCTTCCGCTTGGGGCACTGCGTCTGCCGCTTGATCCGGCGCTTGCGGCAGGGCCTGCGTCGTGGCTTCGTCGTCGAATGTTGGGCCTGCCTCTGCTTCGATCTCGTCCTCGAAGAGTGGCTCTTCGCCAAATTGCGGTTCGCCTTCCGGCTGGCCTTCAAGCGTGCCGCCAAAGGTGACTTCTTCAGCGGGGCCGATGGGTTCAATGGGCGGCTCGGCTGGCGTCTCGATTGGCGGCTCCGGTGCGGGGGGCGCGCTGCTTGGCGTTATGGTTGGCCCAGGCGCTGTATCGGTATCGGTATCACGCGGGGCAATGTCATAGACCTGGGCGTCGATTTCACGCCAGGTGCCTTTTTCCGAAAGGTCGGCGAGGTAGGCTGCCGTTTTGCCCGCGATGTCATAGGTCTGCCACGGGTGGTGATGGCCCAGGGTAAAGATGGAGTAGCCCAAGATTTGGCCGGAGAAGCGCTCGACATAACGCCCGCACTTCAAAAGCTGTTCGACATAGCCTTCTGGGGTGGTAAAGCTCTGCCAGCCTGCCGGTTGATCACCGCGAATTAGCCCGTCGATGCCGTATTCGGTTACGGCGAACTTGAGCCTGCGGAAAGGCAGCCGCCGCAGCACTTGATGCTCTAGCCGGTAGATGTACCAGTCATAGGCGTTGTTGGGTCCCCAGAGGTCGGGCATGCCATATTGGTGGACGGCTACGACATGCTCATGCTCTTCGGCATATTGCAGCGCGGGAAAGAGCAGCCGCCAAGAGGCGAGGCGATCCTCCTCCGGCAAGTCGGGGTTGCCTACGCCAAAGCCGAAAATCGCGCAGCGGTAGCCAGCCTCATCCGCTAGGTTCATGCGTGCGACTTCAAAGTCATTCAACAGCGGCAGGCTCTCGTCGTCTTGCATGATCTCGTTGGCGATTTGCCAGTAATCAACGCCGTAGACCATTCTGTCTTGGACGACTTCATCGGCCCATTGCGCGGCCTCCAGCGGGTTGGCGCGGATCCGTTCGTTGACTTCTTGATCGGGGATGTAGGCGCGCGCCACCACGGTGCTGTCCGGGCAGACATCGCGTAGGGCCAACATATCGTCGGCGCTGGGGTCTAGGATGGTGATCAGCCGCGGCCGCCAGCGTGAGAGCGCATCCAAATGGGGCCGCACGCCGCCGATGATATGCGGGCCGATGATCGCGCCGCGGCCATGCACCAACCGCCAAAGGTACGGCAAGGGATCGGTGTAGCCAACCCAGCCGTCGTCTAGGCTGTAGGGGATGATGCGCAGGCCAAAGTGGAGGGTTGGCTCCTCTGTCACGCCGCTTTGACCGCTCAGCCCTAGCTGCTGACCGGCCCCGACCTGCTGTCCTTGTTTCACGTCAATAGAAGCCAGGTGCGCGTAGAAGGTCTGGCCCCAACGATGGCCGACTAAGACCGAGTTGCCATAGCCGCTGTCTCCGTCTTGGCCTTCTTCGCGCACGTCGAGTACAACGCCATGCTGTACCGCAACGACCGATGTTCCTTCGGGCAGTGCAAAGTCGATGCCGGGATGACCGCGTAGGGGCACACCGGCGAAACTCACCCGGCTAAATAGGTCGGGTTGCTCGCCAAAATGGAGTGCAATCGGATAATCACCCGCAAAGGGCGCGTTGCGAAGCATACTCATAGTTTGTTTGTGTCCGTTACGTGGTGGCGGGCGTGGTCGTCCTTTGCGGCGGCTTGATCATGTAGTCGTTCAATGCCGGCGGGCGCCATCCCCCTTGTTTGATCCGGCAAGACGGCGCATTGTTTTCACCGCGGCGGCGGACGCAATATTGCGCTGTATCGCTGCCATTATACGTGCTGCACCTGTCTATGCCAACTATACAAAATCACTATACATGCAGATGGGCAGAAAAATAAATTGTGCGCTGGACTCAAACAGCCCAGCGCACAATTTCGGTTGCAATTGCCGGTCGGCACAGTTGTAGAATGTGCCGGTTGGCGTTAAGCCGGTTGTGGTTCTGCCACGGTTGTGTTTTCCCCGAAGGGATCGATCTCCCGCTCCAGTTCGCGGCGGAACTGCTGCGTATAGAGCCGGTAGTAGTGGCCGCGCTGGGCAAGCAGTTCGCTGTGGCTGCCCATCTCTTCGATCCGCCCATTCTCGATCACCAAGATGCGCGTGGCGTTGCGAATGGTCGAGAGACGGTGCGCGATCACAAAGCTTGTGCGGCCTTGCATGAGCGCCTCCATCCCACGCTGGATCAACGCCTCGGTCAAGGTGTCAACCGAGCTGGTCGCCTCGTCCATGATAAAGATGTCCGGCTTGGCTAACACGGCGCGAGCCAGGCTGATCAACTGCTTTTGCCCCACGGAGAGCAGACTGCCGCCCTCGCCGACTTGTTCGTCGTAGCCATGTTCCAGCCCCATGATGAAGTCGTGCGCGCCCACGATCTTGGCGGCTTCTTCGATCTCCTCATCGGTCGCGCCCAAGCGGCCATAGCGCAGGTTCTCACGGATCGTGCCGGAGAAGAGGTGCGGCGTTTGCAGCACCATGCCGATGCGCGACTGGATGGCGTGCTGGGTCAACTCGGTGTAATCCTTGCCGTTGATACGGATGACCCCTTGTTTCGGCTCATAGAAGCGGCAGATCAAATTGACGATGGTCGACTTGCCGCCGCCGGTTGGACCAACCAAGGCGATGGTTTCGCCCTGGCGCACGGTCAGGTTGAAGTCTTGCAGCACTGGGCTTTCCGGTTCATAGTAGAAGGTCACGTTATCGAATTCGATGTCGCCTTGCAGCGTTCCCGGATCGACAGCCTGCGGACGGTCTACGATGTCGGGGTCGGCATCCAGCAGTGAGAAGATGCGTTCACCCGAAGCAATCGCCTGCTGCATTTCGGCATAGACACGCGCCAACTCCTGAATCGGCCACAGCATGAAGGTGACATAGCTGATGAAGGCCTGGATGCCGCCGATGCTGATAGCCGTCACGCCGAGATCGACCCGGTTCACCTGCCAGCCGCTGTACAAGATGATCGCGCCCACGCCAACCGCGCTGATCAACTGCACCGTGGGCAGGAAGAGCGCGGAGAGCCAAGCCGCGCGAAAGCCTGCCGAGTACATGTTGCTGCTGAGCTTACCGAACTCCTCCAAGTTCTCCCGCTCGCGGCCCAGCGCCTTGATCACACGCACGCCGGTAATGGTCTCGTTGTATGCGCCGGTGATCTGCGAGTTGATGCGGCGCACATTGCGGTATTCGACAATGAGGCGCTTCTTGAACTGGATCGCCACCACGACGATGACCGGGATCACCACGCTCACGATCGCGGCCAACGGCGCGTTGATCAGGATCATGAAGTAGACGGCCGAGGCGATGTTGAACAGCCCATAGGATGCGTCCAGGATGCCCCACGTCACCAACTCGGCCATGCGCTCTGTGTCCGACGTCACGCGCGACATGATCCAGCCCACCGGCGTCTTGTTGTAGTAAGACAGCGACAGCCGTTGGAGGTGCGAGAACATCTTCTTGCGCAGGTCATAGCGGATGCGTTCACCTAGGAGACCTGTCAAGTAGATGAAGCCAAAGACCATGACCGCTTGAAACAGGATCAGCACGCCATAGATGGTCAGGATGCGCCGCAGCGCGCCGAAGTCTTGGGCGATGATGCCGTCGTCGATCAAGAGCGCACTTAGGTAGGTAAAGTACGACTCGAGGAAGGAGACCGCGGCGATCATGACCAGAAAGCCGACCAGATAGGGCCAATGGGGCAGCGTCTGCTGGATGATCCGGCGCAGGGTCTGGCCGTTGAATTGGGTTGAGAATTCTTCTTCCTCGAACTCGATCGGATTAGACATGTCCTAGCTCCTTCTGCAGTTCGTTTTCGATGCGCGTCTGTGCGGCAAAGATGCGCTGATACATGCCCTCTTGGGCAATCAACTCGTCATGCGTGCCGCGCTGGACGATGCGCCCTTTGTTCAGCACCAAGATCAGATCCGCGCTCATGACGCTCTGGATGCGGTGGGCGATGATGAAGGTTGTCCGGTTCTCCATCAGCCGCTCCAGCGCCTGGCGGATGGCCGCCTCGGTTTCGGTATCAACCGCGGAGGTCGAATCATCCAGGATCAAGATGCGCGGGTCTTTGAGCAAGGTGCGGGCGATTGCCACGCGCTGCTTCTGACCGCCCGATAGGGTGGTGCCGCGCTCGCCGACGAGCGTGTCATAGCCATTGGGCAGCTTGGTCATGATCACATCATGGATCGCCGCGGCCTTGGCTGCCGCTTCCACCTCTGCTTGCGAAACTTCCTTGCCCACGCCATAGGTGATGTTTTCACGCACTGTGCGCGAGAACAAGAAAGGTTCTTGTTCCACAATGCCGATCTGACGCCGCAGATAGGCACGCGAGTAGCTGGTCAACTCCTTGCCGTCGAGCAGGATGCGCCCGCCGGTGTAGTTGTAGAAGCGCGGGAGCAGGTTGACGAGTGTGGTCTTGCCTGCGCCTGCTGCGCCCAGCAGGGCCACGCGCTGGCCCGGCTTGACCGTGAAGCTGATGTCTTGCAGCGCTACCGCGTGATGTCCCTTTTCGTCCGGCGCGCCGTCGCTCGCACGGGCTGCCCCGTCTACTGGCCCGTCTATTGTCCCGTCCACTGGAGGCACGTTGGCCGTCGTGGCTTGGTCAACGCGGTTGGGCGCTGTGTCGCTCTTGCCTGTGCCATTCGTTTTCGTGCCGTTCGTTTGCTCGGTCTCATGACCGTTCTTGTGGCCGTTGCCGTTGCTGGCCGCGACCGCGTCGGGCAGCGGGCCAATGGCGGCAGGCTGCGCGCCGTAGGCAAAGCTGACCTGATCAAAGACGATTTCACCGCGCAGCGTTTCCGGCTCGACGAATTCCTCTTCGTCCATCGGCTCGCGGTTCTCGCGGATGACCGAGGCCACACGCTCGAAGGAAACCAGGCCGCGGGACATCTCCACCACCAAGCGACCGAGGTTGCGGATGGGCCAGATGATCAGCATCAACATGCCCGAATAGGCAAGGAACGTGCCCACGGTGATCGTGCCGTTGATCGCCATGACCGCGCCGATGGCAAAGCCCGCCACCATCTGTGCGCCACAGAGTACGTCTGAGATGGGCCAGTAGAGCGAGTGCATGAGCAAGAGCCGCTTGCCCAAGAGATACTTTTTATGGTTGACGGATTCGAATTTATCTTCCTCGTACGACTGGCGGGCAAAGGCTTTGACCACGCGCACACCGCTTAAATTCTCCTGCAACGTGGTGGTCAAAACGGCCTCTTGCTCCTGATACTTCTCATAGGCATCGGACACCAGCCGGAAGAAGAAGACCGAGATCACCAGGATGATCGGGATGATCACGACCGATAGCAGCGCCAACTGGGCATTGAGCCAGTAGATGGTCGCGAAGTTGATCACGAACAGGAAGGTGATTCGGCTGGTTTCAATCGCCTGGATGGCAAAGAAGCGGCGCATGGCATCCACATCTGATGTAACCCGCTGTACCATTTCGCCCGTCTGCACATCGTCGTGATAGGCAAAGGGCAGGCGCTGCAGATGGTCGAGCAGATAGTTGCGCAGCCGCTGTGTAATGCTTTCGGCTGTGTGGGCCGCCAACGTGCCGCTCAAGAAGGTGAAGCCGCCTTGAACACCGGCCAGGGCGATGAAGCCGAGGGCAATGATCCACGCTGAATAGGTGCGGTCGCCTTGGCCCAGGTAGCTGTCGACAAAGTATTGGATTAAGAGTAACGACCCTGTGCGTGCTGCGGTCCCGATACCAAGACCCAGGCCCGCAGCGAGGTAGGGCAAGCGATAGCCGCGCATGAGTTGCCAGATGCCCTGCCAGCGGTTGCCGAGACCGACGTTCTTGAAGTCGGGCGTCAGTTGATCGGGTAGTGCTCGAATCGCCATAGCATCACGACCTTACTTGAATAAACACTTGAACTTGCTTCGGAACAGTGCATTTGCATGGAATGGTTTTGCGCTGTCACCATATGAACACTGCGCTGCGTCCTTCGTCTCTTGAAACGGGCTGGTTGAATCACCGGCGGACTCGCCCCGGCTGTGGGGCCGCTGCTCCGAGCCTAACGAATACGCTAGGCGTTTGCCTCGCAACCTCGTCCAGTCTGCCGCCTGTACAATGGTACAGGGTGAACCGTGCAGTGTGGAACCATACAGAGTGAGCCGTACAGTGTGAGCCGTACAGTGTGAGCCGTACAGTGTGAGCCGTACAGCGTGAATGGTACAGGATGACACCGTATTGACGAGAATCGACCAGTCATTAGCGTGTATCGAGCGAACAAGTATCAAGAGAGCAGACGAATCAAGAGAACAAAAAGACAACAAAAAGACGTAGGCTCAATGTGCCTACGTCTCTCGCCGGGGACACGGCAACTGCATGCCACTGCCCCATTGATCAAAAAAGCCGCAGGCACTTTAGCGTAGTGCGCTGCGGCTCGCTGTTGCGAACAAAGCCCTACCGGGCGACAGGCGCACTACCCCCTTGACCAACCGGAAAATTACCGATCACCATTTCATGCATGGCAGTGTTGATCAAAAGAACCATCTGAAGTGCGCCTCCTTGGCGACGTCAGGTCGATGGAGCACCCGACGCGGCTGTTTTTGAATGGGCAACATGATTGTTGCGCGGTTGATGATGTCGGCTCTTACGAACCGCTGATCAAGATAGCACACGCACCCGTCGATGTCAAGCAGTTTGTGCTGCGTCTTTGCAGCAAGTTTTGCAGACGGATCGGCCCGCGTTCAATTCGATCTGCTTGCGTTCCACGGCTGTGCTTTAAGCCCGTTCATGGAACATGGTACAATCAGAATTGTAGAGTATCAGGCTTGATCAGGGACGAGTCATCGGATCGGGCAAGACGGCAGCATCCGCACATGGGTTGACATAATTTTTTGGGCGTGATTTGGCCTGTTATGGTTTGAAGACGTGCAACCAGATATCAAATCAACAAGATGTCACAATGGTGCCACGCACAATGGTGTCACACACAATGATGTCGCAATGGGGTGTCATAGAATGGTGAAGATGCGCTATGAGTGATTTGGTGATCGGGGTTGACTTGGGGGGGACACAAATTCGCGCGGTGCTGGCTGACCGCAGCGGGCAAATTCACGCGCGCGAAGCCATGTTGACCAAGGCGCATGAGGGGCCGGAAGCGGTCTTGGCGCGCATCTACCAGGCGATTGATGCGGTGACGGGGGATGCGCCCGTGACAGCTTTGGGCATCGGCGCTCCCGGCCCCACCGACCCCTATCAAGGCGTGGTGTTAATGGGGCCGAACTTGCGCGGATGGCGCAATGTGAAGCTGGGCGATTTGCTCGCCAACCGCTTTCAAGTGCCTGTGTACGTGGGCAATGACGCCAATCTTGCCGGTTTGGCCGAGCATCGCTATGGCGCGGGCCAAGGCGTCGCCCATATGGTCTACATGACGGTCAGCACAGGCATCGGCACAAGTGTGATCATCGATCACCGTATGCTGTTGGGCACGCGGGGGCTGGCAGCGGAGATCGGCCACACGACGATCGACGCCGCGGCAGAGCAAGAGGGCGACAACGTTGTGGGCACGCTGGAGGGGCTTGCTTCGGGGCCGAATATTGCCCGGCGCGCCAAGGAAGGGCTGCGCCAGGGGCAGGAAAGCGCTGTTTTGGCGCTGGCCGGCAATGACATCGACGCGGTGACGCCACCCCTGCTCAATGCCGCGGCGCGCGACGGGGA
>CAZZNG010000149.1:0-12980 GCA_964655505.1 uncultured Litorilinea sp.
CCCCCCCCCCCCCCCCCCCCCCCCCCCCCCCCCCCCCCCCCCCCCCCCCCCCCAAGAAGCCGGTGTGGGCGAGACATTCGCACGAAAGCGTAACAGGTGAAATCTCGGGTCCGTTGTAATGTCCGGTGTGGGCGGGGGGACATAGACAAACTGCTCACCGTAGAACTGACGCTCTTCCATCTGGTCGCCGCCGGTAACCTTGAGCGTCGCGGCTGCCAACGGTGGACTAGAGCTGGCTACAGGCCTATGCCAAAGGGCAAGACCGACAGCAACCACGAAGCAGAAGCGGATTGCGCGCATAGAACGCTCCTCATGATCTACGAATGCAAGAATGAACGGGTGCGTGAGGCTCGATTTTTCGTCTGCAATTCCACAAAATCTGCGCTGCGAAAGGGAATCGTAACTTCTGCGCTGTTTTCCCCTGGTGGACAGCGGTAGTTTGCCACTTCTCCTCTGGATACGCAACTCGCCACTCGAGACGCCTGCTCCACGCGCTCGACCTCACCTCTTGGCGTGCGTGTGCGGCATCTGCTAAACTGAGCGCAGGGCTTGCGGCAGCAATCGGCGCGCCCACCAGAGTACGATAGCACCGTCCGGGCATGTCGGGTCGCAGCCGCCGCTGCATACGCCACCCGGACAGCGGGGCAAAATCGTTTCGTTTGGCTCCGTATCTATCTAAAAGTATCTATCTCAAACCTGTATCTTCAGGGCATCGTAGATGGTCCTAGCCGGCGGATCATCTAAGCCGATAGACATTAGCCAGCAGACATTAGCCAGCAGACTTTAGCCAGTAGATGTAAGGAGAAGCGCCCATCATGGTCAATGCGTCTCAGCCGCGTGCAGCGCTGCGCCGCACCCACCCAGCAGAGAGGGCGGCATGATCGATCATCAACCGCTACGCAGCAACGGCTCCGGCATGGCAGTCCTGGGCCTGGGCCTGGCCGCGTTGGGGCGTCCTGGATATATCACGCTGGGCCATGCCGCGGACCTCGAACACAACTACACCGTAGACGCCATGGCCGCGCATACCCATGCCATGTTGGATGCAGCCTGGCACGCGGGGATTCGCTATTTCGACGCGGCGCGCTCCTATGGCCGCGCCGAGGAATTTCTGGGCGCGTGGCTGCGCAGCCGCACCTTTACGCCCAATGATCGCCCCGTCATCGGCTCCAAGTGGGGCTATATCTACACCGCGGATTGGCGCGTCGACGCGCCCCAACACGAAGTCAAAGAACACACGCTCCCCGTCCTGCAGCGCCAATGGCAAGAGACGAATGAACATCTGGGCGGCTTTCTCTCGCTCTATCAGATCCATTCCGCCACCTTTGACAGCGGCGTCTTGACCCGGATCGACGTGCTTGAGGAGTTGATGCGTATCAAGCAGGGGGGCACGCTGATCGGCGCGACATTGAGCGGCACGGATCAACCGGCTGTGTTGGAGGCAATTCTGCGCGTGGAAGTCGATGGCGTGCGGCTCTTTGACGCTGTTCAAGCCACCTGGAACGTGCTGGAACCCTCATGCGGTCCCATGCTCCAAGCCGCCCGCTCCGCCGGGCTGTGGGTTATTGTCAAAGAAGCGCTCGCCAACGGACGGCTCACCCCGCGCAATCAGACGCCCGGCTTTTCGAGCAAATTAACCCTGCTCGACGAGATCGCCACGCGCCACAGCGCCACCGTCGATGCCGTTGCGCTGGCTGCGGCCATGCAGCAGCCCTGGGCCACGGTGGTCTTGACCGGCGCGGCCACCCAAGCCCAACTGACAAGCAACCTGATGGCGCGCCAAGTCCGCCTCACCACTGCCGACTGGACAGCACTCGCCACGCTGGCCGAATCCCCGGAAAGCTACTGGCAGACACGCAGCAATCTCGCTTGGAACTAACCCGACCACCTTCTCACCCCTCTTGGAGGCTACCCACCTATGAACCAGGCAAATACCCGCCGCGTGTTGATCATCGGTGCAGATGGGCTGCGCCCCGACCTGCTGGACCCAGAGTTGATGCCGGTTGTGAGCCAATTGGCCGCGAGCGGCGCGCGCAGCGCCGAGCATCACGCGGTCTATCCAACCCACACGCGCGTCAACATCAGCGCGCTGACAACCGGCAGCCAGCCCGGACGACACGGCATTGTCGCCAATACCATGCTCGCGCCCAACGCACGACCGGATCACATCATCAATACCGGCGACTATGAGCACATCTACGCGCTGGAGTCCGCAACCAACGGCCAAGCCCTGCTGACGCCGAGCCTGGGCGATCTGCTGGCCGCGCAGGGCGAACGCTTGGCTGTCGCCGCCACCAGCACACCGGGCGCGGCCATGCTCTGGACCCACCGCCACCTGAGCCGGATGGTCAACCCCGCGACGGCTTACGGCATCGCCGATCTTTACGACCTGCGCGAAAAGTTGGGCGAGATCCCCCCGGTTGACTCCGGCGCGCAGATCGCACGGCAGCACTATATCACCTCTGCCGTGACGCAGATCTACCTGGACGACCCGCGCAATCGGGTGATCGTCACCTGGTTCAACGAGCCGGATACAAGTCAACACTACTATGGGCTAGGCTCGCCCGAGGCCAAGACCGCGCTGCAAACCGTGGATGCCTGTGTGGGCGAACTGTTGGCCGCGCTCGATGCGCGCGGGCTGCGCGACCAATTCGACATCTTCTTCATCTCAGACCACGGTCACACAACCGTCCTCGCCCACAACACCCTGCGCGAATATTTGCGCCAGGCCGAGCAGGAGATCGGGCAGGCGCTGCCGCCGCTCGCCACAGCCAGCGACTATATCTATGCTGCACCGGGCACAGACGCGCCCACGGCTGAGGAACTTGCCCCCCTGGTCGAATGGCTCTATGCCCAGCCGTGGACAGGCGTGGTATTGGGCGGGCGCGCCGACCTGGCCGAGCTGCCCGGCGTGCTGCCGCTGGAGCAGATCTGGCGCACCCCCACGCAGGATCGCTGGCCGCTGCTGGCTGTTTCGCCCCGCTGGAGCGACGCGCCAAACGAATTTGGCGTGCCCGGCGCCGTGCAGGCGCTGACCACCCAATCCGCGCTGCGCTCGTCCCACGGCTCCGCGTCCCCCTACGATCTACACGCGGTGCTGATTGCCAGCGGCGCGAGCTTCCAGCGCGGCGTCATGCCGCTGCCGACCGGGGCCGTTGACCTGGCCCCTACTGTTTTAACGTTATTGGGGATGACGCCGCCGGAGACAGTACAAGGGCGCGTTTTGTGGGAGTTTCTGGTGCACCCGGCAGGTGAGCCGGGCGAGGCGCGCGAGGAACGGCTGGAACCGGCCAAGCCCGCCCCAGGGGTCAGCGCGGCGGTGCAACTGCACCATGTAGGCGGCAGCACCTATTTGCACGGTGCGCTACAAGACGTCTGATCAATACAATGCGCCAAGCAGCCTTCCCGGAAGCTGCGAGCTTCCGGGAAGATCATGGCTGCCAGGAAGATCAACCGCGAAAGCCCCTTGCGACCTATTCATCGTCGCCGCGCACCGGCTTGCGCCAGTCCTTGATCTGGCTGCGCCGCCGCTTGCGCGCGATCCTGCGCTCTTGCGAGGCGGGTGTCGGCGTTGTCTTGCGCCGCCGCTTAGGCGGGATCATGGCTCGGCGAACGGCCTCGATCAACTGCTCCAGCGCCAGCTTGCGGTTACGCAATTGGGAGCGGGTGGCGCGGCTGTCGATGATCAGCACGCCGTCGTCGGTAATGCGCGCGCGTTCCAGCTTGAGCAAGCGGCTGCGCACGTCTTCGGGCAGTGACGGCGAATTGGCGACATCGAAGCGCAGTTGCACCGCGGTTGCCACCTTGTTGACATTCTGGCCGCCCGGCCCAGAAGCGCGCGTAAAGTCCCAAATCAATTCATTCTCGTCGATCTCCACGCCGGGGCCGATCCGAATGGTACTCATGTGAGCATCACTCGTCTTGCGTCATCTGCGTCCGCGTCGCGCGCCACGGCTTCATGCAGACTGGCGGCCAAGTCGGCCAGGGCATCGCTGCGAAACGCGCCCATCAAGCAGATTTGCAGCCAGTTTCGCTCGACCAAATAACGACTTTGGTAGCTCGTCAAAAAGCCCTGCCGCGCCAAGCGTGCGCCAACTTCAGTGGATGCCACAGAAGGGGGCAGCGCGATCGTCGTCACAGCGGGTGAGGCCAGGGCATCGTCTGTGACAATCTCCATGCCTCGACAGCGCAGATCGCGGCGCAGCGCATCCGCGGCCTCTACCGTGTGGCGGTTGGTATAGTCGCCAAAATAATCCAGCGCAGCCCCCAGCGCGTAGACCAGATTGGCGGGCATGGTGAAGGGCACGCCATTGGCGGCGCGGTAGCCGCCCAGGTCGAGATAGCTGGGCAAGCGATCCGGTGCAGGGGCAAGCGGCGCGTTGGCAAAGACCAACGCCAGCCCGGCCATCGCCCCCAATGCCTTGCCGCTTGTGCCCGTCGCCAAAAAGACATCCGCTAGGTTGACGGGAACAGCCCCAATCGAACTGATGCAATCGACGCACAGCTTCACATCATAGCGCGCGCACAGGCGCGCCAAACTTGCCAGGTCGTTGACCATGCCGGTGGACGTTTCGCAGTGCACGCACCAGAGCCAGGCCACCCCCTGATCCGCGGTCACTGCCTCTTCGACCTCTGCCAAGTCCAGCGGACATCCCCAGGTCGTAGCCAATACGCGGTGGGGCAGTTGCCAGCGCGCGGCCTGATCCGCCAGGCGGCGGCCAAATTCACCGTTGACCAGCACCAGCCCCGGCGCATCCAACAGCCGTAACTGCGCGGCTACGGCTTCATTGGCGAGGGTTCCGCTGCCGGTGAGCAGGTCGACCTGCTTCGCCCCCACCAGCGCGGCCAAACGCGCTTGCAGTTGCGCCACATCCGCCAAAAAGGTTTCGCTGCGATGGGAAAGGGGCGGGCGCTGCATGGCCTGCAAGACCGTCTGGGGCATGTTAACCGGCCCCGGCAGATAATTCAGCGGCGGATCATAGCGCGGCAGAGATGGCGGCTCCACACGCCGCGGCTTGACCGTCGCAGATTGTTGCGCCCCTGCTGTCGATCGCTCTGCGGCCTCTTCTGTGGATGGCAGCATGGTGTGGGCGGAAGACAACGCCTCCACCCAGGGCGTGTGGCGTAGGGCCGCGCCCAAGGTCAGATACATCGGCTGGAAGCGAGCCGGTTCTTGCCCCACCAACGGCCCAAAGGCTTGGAAGCCCAAATGCCGGTAGAGTTTCTGCTGGCGCGTCGTGCCGGAGATCAGGCCGATATCATGCCCGTGCACCGTGGCATATTCCGCCACCAGTTCCATCAGCCCGCGCAGCACCTTGCCGTTGCGGTGGGCCGGGCGGATGTACAGCAGGCGGATTTCGCAGGGCGAACGGTGGGGCGGCAGATAGCGATCCAGATCAGCCAGCTTCTTGTCGAGTGAGAAGGGTCGCTGTGAGCGCAGCGCCAGCATGGCGACCACTTCTTCGCCCACCAGCCCAATGGCATAGCAGTTTTGGGCATGAAACTGATCGACCAGACGCCGCTCCGGGTTGGGCGCGTGTTGGGGAATCTCTTCGACAAAGGCGATGTAATTCAGTCGATGAATCTGTTCGATCTCGTGCTCGCAATCGGCGAATTTAAACTGATACAGAGTCACGCATCCCTCTCATTGCAGCGCACGCAACAGGTTAACGCGGCCCGCGAAGACGACGATAACCCTGTGTGGCAAGAATAGCACGTAGATTCTCTCGATGGGTATAGAGCAGCAGTAAAACCAGCAGAGCGATGGTCGCGGCAATGAATCGCGACGGCGCCAACCACCACGCCAGCAGCGGCGTCAGCAGCAAGGCCAGGCCGCCGCTAAAGGTTGCCGCGCGGCTCAAGGCGTAGGCGATCAGCAAGACGACAACCACGCCAAGCCCCGTCCACGGGCTTAACATCAGGCACACGCCCAGCGCGGTCGCGGCGCCCTTGCCCCCGCGGCCGCGCAGTTGCAGCGGCCAAATGTGGCCGACCACCGCGGCCACCCCCGCCGCGCCTTGGCCCCAAGACGGCAGCCCCAGGCCCATCGCGACCGCCACGGCCAGCATCCCCTTGAGCAGATCGCCCAGGAGCGCCACGGCAAATGCCCGCTTGCCCAGCACCCGCCCCACATTGCGCGCGCCCGCGTTGCCGCTGCCCAGCAAGCGAATATCTTCACCGGTGCGCCAGCGCACCCAATAGTAGCCGGTATTTAGACAGCCAAGCGCATAAGCCACAGCGCAGGCCAGCAGTAGACGTCCCAACAACGGCAAGAACCTAAAGAACTGGGTGACACAGAACCGGGTAAAAAACCAATGGCAGAAAAGCAGTGTTCGCGGGCATGGAGGGCACGCATTGCCAGCGTAAGGATTCGGCGTGAAGGTCAGCGTAAGGCATTGCAGAGATCCTGGCGCCCGCCGAGCAGGGAAGCTGCAATGAATCCGCAGTAAGCGTATCACAAGACCGCTGCGCGGCTCAAACGCCTTGCGCCCTGCTTGCGCCATCAGGTTGACAAAGCCCCAGGGCAATTGTAGGATGCCCGTGGGAGAGGCGAACCCCATGCAAGCCCCCATGCAGGGCCTCATGCAAGACCATCGAGATGTAAAGACCATCAAGGCAGCGCGGGTCAAAGGGTTCGATTCTGCATCGCTTCCCACTTTGTATATCCATTCCGTACGTCATTCTGCTTATCCATCATTTTTGCTTATCAAGGAGCCGTCGATGGCTGCTCGAATCCACCACGTCAGTATTCCGCTGCCGCCCGGCGGCAAAGACGCGGCCCGCCGCTTCTACGGCGACCTACTTGGGCTTGAAGAAGTGCCAGTGCCCGACACCCTCAACCCGCTCAATCTACTCTGGTTCCGGCTGGGCGACACCGAACTCCATCTCTTTAGCGAAGAACCCACAGCCGACCGCTCGGCGCGCCACTTCTGCATCGCAGTGGACAACGTCGAAGCCTTGCGCGAACAACTCGAAGCCGGCGGAGTCGCCGTTGTCGGCGCGACGGCCATCCCAGGCCGTCCCCGCTATTTCTGCCGCGATCCATTCGGCAACATGGTCGAGTTTACCACCGTGCAATTTGACTATCTCACTGAAAAAGAATCATAAAAAGGCCCATCGCCAGCCCCCATACCCATTGGCCGGTTCAATCACCAAGACCGGCTCAACCACCCTGGTTGGAAGGTAATCTGTGAGCACGCAAACTGCTACCCGTTCCACGTTGACCCACCTGGAGTGCGGTCACTGCGGCGCGACCTATGCTGCAAATCAGTTAATGAATCTCTGTCCTGCCTGTGGCAAGCCGCTGCTGGCTCGTTATGACCTGGCGCGTGCAGCCGAAACCCTCACCCCCGACGCTTTGGCCGCACGTCCACAGACGCTTTGGCGCTATGAAGAAGTGCTGCCTGTCCAACGCGCCGACGCCATCCTCGCGCTGGGAGAGGGTTGGACACCGCTCATTCACGCCGCTCGGCTTGGCGCGACCATTGGCTGCGCGCAGACCTACATCAAAGACGAATCCCTCAACCCCACAGGCAGCTTTAAGGCGCGCGGGTTGAGCATGGCTGTCAGCCGCGCCTATGAGTTGGGCGCGCGCGAGTTGGCTATTCCCAGCGCGGGCAACGCCGCAGGCGCGATGAGCGCGTATGCCGCGGCCGCGGGCCTGCCCGCCCATGTGTTCATGCCCGCCGACGTGCCGATGCTCTTTCGCACGGAATGCAAAGAGTTGGGCGCGACAGTCACGCTGGTCAACGGCTTGATCACCGACTGCGGCGTAAAAGTGCGCGAAGGGGTCGAGGCCCACGGCTGGTTCGACGTCAGCACCCTCAAAGAGCCTTATCGCATCGAGGGCAAAAAGACCATGGGCTACGAACTTGCCGAGCAGATGGGCTGGCAACTGCCCGATGTGATCATCTACCCTACCGGCGGCGGCACGGGCTTGGTCGGCATGTGGAAAGCCTTTGATGAAATGGAGCAAATGGGGCTGATCGACAGCCGTCGCCCACGTATGGTCAGCGTGCAGAGCGCGGGCTGTGCGCCCATGGTGCGCGCATTTGAACAGGGCAGCGAATTCGCCGAGCCGTGGCAAGGGGCCAAGACCGTGGCCGATGGGCTGCGCGTGCCCGCGGCGGTTGGCGACTTCCTCATCCTCAAAGCGCTGCGTGAAAGCGGCGGTACAGCCCTGACGGTGACCGACCAACAGATGATCGACACCGCGCGCGTGATGGGCAGCCACACAGGCATCTTCCCCGCGCCTGAAGGCGCAGCCTGCCTGGCCGCGCAGATCGACCTCCTCGAACGCGGCTGGATTCAGCCGGACGAACGCGTGGTGCTCTTCAATACAGGCAGCGGTCTGAAGTATGCCCATCTGTGGGCCGATTGACCGCGCCCCGCACGCTTCATGCACCTTCCCGGGCGCTGCGCGCGTCCGGGAAGATCGCGCCGCCAACCGACCTTTTGAACCCGCATTCAGACTTGGAATCACGCGTTTGACGCCCCCCTAAAATTTTGCTATTCTCAATCCACCGTAGGCTAGCTCCCCGCTCATAATTAAAACGCTTTATCCACATGAGCAAGTCTGCGTCTTGCGACCCAGTATCAATTAATCGAGTATCGTTTAATTGTAGATATTCACCGCCTGCTCATGGATCCTGTGCAGGTCATTCGTAAGCTCCACGTTTGCATCGGCTTATTTGCATCGATTTGTCACGCTGTGGCCGATCCGCGCACGCCAGCGGATCGCACATCGCACGATGCGTATGACGTGATGCTGTCGCATACCAAAGGGTGTCACGCATGATCAGCGACATCGCCCACCCTCCCCAATTTTGGTGGGGTTTCGTCGCCGTCCTGCGTTCATCGATTTATTTATTGGCCCATCTTACTTTGTACAGCCCACCCCTAAGGAGGCACCTACATGGCAAAAACATCCTTCTCTCGGCGTCAATTCCTGCAAATGTCCGGTGTTGCGGCTGGTGCAGCGGCATTAGCGGCTTGCGTACCCGCGGCCCCTGCTCCCTCGGGCGATACATCAACCAGCACCGACGACGGTGCAGGCGCAGCCCCCGCGACCTCCTCTGATGCGCTGTGGGTGTTGCACAAGCAAGACTACCATCCCGAATACAATGAATTCATCCGCCAGCAAATTCAGCAATACGCAGCAGAGAACGATTACGCCCTGGACGTTGCTTTCACCGCTGGCTTCGCAGGCACGGGTGCAGATATCCAGAAAGTGGCCGCGGCTGTACAGGCAGGCGATCCCCCAGACGTATGGATCGACAATGTGAACCCCTTCCAGCTCCACCAGCTCGGCACGCTGCAACCTGTGACCGATCTGCAAGAAGAAGTCATCGCAACGTATGGCGAGCTGTCCGCACGCCCCAAAAATGAGACGTTCTTGGATGATGAATATGTCGGCGTGACGCTGCACGTCCGCAGCGATGGCGGCTGGGCGCGCCAGGATAAGTTCGACGAGGCAGGCATTAACCTGGGAGACATTCGCACCTTCGAGCAACTGCGTGATGCTTGCCTGGAGATCAGCGACCCTGCCAATGAATTTTGGGGATGGGGCATGACCATCAACCGCTCCGGCGACGGTGGCTATCTGGTCAGCCGCGTGCTCCACGGCTGGGGCGCGACCTGGACGGATGAAACCGGCCAGTATGTGACCATCAATTCGCCTGAAGCCATCGAGGCCGTTGAGTGGATGGTCGATCTCTATACCAACCCAGACTATGAATCGATCCTGCCGACAGGCGTGCTGAGTTGGACGGACACAGCTAACAATGAGGCCTTCCTGGGCGGTACGGTGGGCTATACGCAAAACGCGGGCACGGTCTACGCCTCGGCTGTGGCGAACGAACTGGAACTTGCCGAGGTCATCGCCTACCACCCACCCTGTGGCGGCCCTGTGGTACAGGAATTCAACGGGTTGGGCGGCATGTATTGCCACCTGATCCGAGGGGCCAAGAATGCCGAAGGCGGCCGCGGGCTGATCATGAGTTTCTTTACCGACGAGGTGATGGAGAACGTTTTCCAGGCCGCGGTCAACTATGCCGTGCCTGCCTACACCAGCCAGTGGGAATGGGACGTGATCACCAGCCAGCCCATCTCGATGGCCCTGCAACCTGTGGCCCAAGACCCCAGCGGGTGGAACGGTCTCGCCTGGCCGGGGCCGAGTACAGCCCAGATCGGCGCGGTCGGCACAGCCAACCTGCACACCGATATGGTCGCCAACGTGGTGACCGGCCAAATGACCGCAGCCGAAGCGGTTGCCAACGCAGAAGAGCAGTCGATCCAGATCTTCCAAGAGTTTGGTGCGCCCGGCGTGCGCTAAACGGTTGCACGGCACAGATCGGCCGTACGGATGGAATGAAGGCATGGATGGAGACCGGTTGCACCGGTCTCCATCCAACGACGTGTAGTTTATTGACCAGCGTGGGCGGCAGACAATCGACCCCATGCGTGGCTGCAAACGTTGCGAACGCAACGTGATCAAGCAGTGTACGCATAGCAGTGTGGGTGAACGTCGAATGCCACAGTGGTCCAAAGGAGCATGCTTATATGGCCCAAACCAGCTATGTGGGGCAAGGCGTCGCGCCGAGCGCACGCAAAAAGTCCATGACCGTTGCCCTCAAAAGCGTCTTGGGGCGCGACTGGGCCGCGGCCTACGTCTTTGTCTTTCCGACACTCTTTCTGTTGGGCGGCCTGATTGCTTACCCATTTTTCAATGCCGTCTACCTAAGCTTTACGAATACTGTTTCGCTTGAAACGGGTCCTTTTGTAGGGCTGCGCAACTACAGCATCTTATGGGAAGACCGCAACTTCCGCCAGGCAGTTGGCAACACGGTTGTCTATACCGTTTCGTCGGTCTTTATCAAGTTCTGGCTGGGCCTGGTGGCCGCGCTGCTGATCCATCGGGCCACGCGTTTTCGCGATTTGCTGGCCGGCGCGGTCTTGCTGCCCTGGATCATCCCCGCGGTGGTCATTGCACTGACCTGGCGCAACTTGCTGGATCCGGTCTACGGCGGCGTCAACCAATTCCTGCTCCAGACCGGCATCATCGAACGGGGCTTCCCCTGGCTGGGTTCCTATACCACAGCCATGCCCTCGGTGATCATGGTGAACGTATGGCAGGGGATCCCCTTCTTTGCCACCATGATGCTGGCGGGGTTAAGTTCAATCAATTCTGAATATTACGAAGCCGCGCGCATCGACGGCGCGAACGGGTGGCGGCTCTTCCTGCACATTACCTTGCCGGGGCTGCGCTACGTCATCATCGTCGCCGTCCTGCTCTCGACCATCTGGACATTCAACAACTTCACCGAAGTCTTCCTGCTGACCAATGGCGGGCCTGCGGGCGCGACGCGCGTCTATTCGATCCTTGCCTGGGAATACGCCATCAGCAGCCTGCGCATCGGCGTCGGCGTGGCAGTTGCCATGACCATGGCCCCGATCCTGGCGATCTTCATCTTCCTCCTAGGACGCTACATGACCGCGGGCGGCAATGTGGAATCCGCGCAGACCGCGGAGGAGAAATCCGGTTCGGCGCTCGGTTCGCTGATTTCCTGGCCTTTCCGCATGGCTGGTCGATTCCTCGGAACGGCCTTCTTCGCGGTCAACGACGCCGTTGAAGACGTGGTGGAAGGCATCGGACGGGCCATCGGGCGAGCGTTTGCCGGTCAGGATGCCAAGGGCGCACGCCGTGCCCGGCGCACCAGCGCGCGCATCGGCGCGATTGCAGCCGGTGTCGTCTTGACGCTGCTGCTGCTCTTCGAACTGCTGCCCTTCTACTGGGTGGTCATTACAGCCTTCAAGACGACCAAGCAGTGGACGAGCTTTGAATCCGTCTTCTGGCCTAACCCGTGGACGCTGGATCAAGTCAAGGCGCTGCTAGGCCCCACCCGCTCCTTTGCGCTCTGGTATCGCAACACCGCAATTGTAGCGGTCGTCAGCACAACGGTTGCGGTGTTGGTGGCCTCCATGGGCGCGTACGGGCTGACACGGCTGCGCTGGAAGGGGGCGAACTTCTTTGCGGGCATCGTCTTGGTGGCCTATCTCATGCCGCCGGTGCTCATGTTCATTCCCATCTACCAAATCTTCAGCGCGCTGCGCCTGACCAACAGCCTGCTCGGTCTGATGATCGCCTATCCGACCTTTGGGCTGCCCTTTTCCCTCTGGTTGATGATGGGCTACTATGCCTCCATCCCCAATGAACTGGAAGAAGCGGCGCTGATCGACGGGTGCAACCACTTCCAAGCCTGGTGGCGTGTGGTGCTGCCGCTGGCCGCGCCCGCGCTGTTGGCGGCTTCGCTCTTTGCTGTCACCCAGGCCTGGAAAGAATTCATCTTTGCCTATGTGTTCCTGTCCAAAGAGCGTCTCTTTACCCTCTCTGTCGGCCTGGCCCAGATGATCATCGGCGATGTGCTGCCCTGGGGCGAGTTGATGGCCGCGGCCCTGCTCATGGCAGTCCCGGTCATCATCCTCTACGGCCTGGGCCAACGCTTCATGGTCGCGGGCCTGACGGCAGGGGCAGTCAAGGGCTAACGCGCACCGGCTCGACCTTTTCGCCATTCAAACGCCGTGGGGCGCACATAGGTGCCAACCCCGCGGCGTTTCGCTGTCTGTCCAACGCTATCTGTAATCAACTGCTACCGGCTAATATTTATGACAACCTATTCCAACCCAGCAATCGAGCAAGCCATGGCGAGCGTCGCCGCGGCCGCACCGCGGGCCGATGCAGACCCGCTGCGCCCCCGCTATCACTTCCGCCCGCCTGCCAACTGGATGAACGACCCCAACGGAACCATCTACCACGATGGAACCTATCACCTCTTTTACCAACACAACCCCTACGGCGACACCTGGGGCCATATACACTGGGGCCATGCCACCAGCCAAGACCTAGTGCATTGGACCCACGAACCCATTGCGCTGTGGCCTTCACTCGATCAGGGCGAGGCGCACTGCTTCTCCGGCTGCGC
>CAZZNG010000150.1:0-12980 GCA_964655505.1 uncultured Litorilinea sp.
TTAACAACGTCACCATTACCTATCCGCCGGAACGGGTGACCGCGCTGATGTCCAGTGCCTTGTTGACGCCCGCGGGCGCGACCGATGCCACCTGGCCCCCCTCGCTCCACGCCGAATTGCAGGAGGCGATCCCCGATTTTAACTTCTCGCCGCCAGGAATGCATTCCCGCGGCGAAGAGGCGGCTTTTGTCGAATCGGTGCGCAAGCTGAACCAGACGACGCAGCAGGTGACCCAGTACTTGATGCAGCGCCAGCCGTGGGATCTGCTTGTCTCGATCTTCATGGGCACAGACATCATGTCCCATTTCATGTGGAAGCACATGGAGACAAAGGGCGCGCTCGCGCCGGAACCGATCCGCGAGACCCTTGCCAATGCCATTCGCGATTGTTACCGCGATATGGATGAGAATCTGGCCGCGTTGATGGAAGCGGCAGGCGACGACACCTATACGATTGTCATGTCTGACCACGGATTTGGCGGCATGGACAGCTATATGTCTGTCAACGCCTGGCTGATCGACCGGGGCTATTTGAAGTTCAAGCGCACGCCGCTCTCACAACTGCGCTTCATGATGTACCGGCTGGGCATCACGCCTTTGAACATCTATGGGCTGCTGCTGCGGCTGCGTCTGGGCGGAACCATGCGCCAGACCTCGCGCAAGAATATCGGCCTCATGAAGGGGATCATCAAGAACGCGTTTCTTTCCTTTAGCGACGTGGATTGGACCCGCACCCGCGCCTATTCGATCGGCTATGCTGGTCCGATCTTTATCAACCTAAAGGGGCGAGAGCCACAGGGAACCGTCGCGCCAGGCCCGGAGTACGAAGCGCTGCTCAGCGAATTGATTGACGAGCTAGAGCGTCTTAAGGAGCCTGATACCGGCTTCCCCTTCGTCGGCGAGATCCACCGCGGCCATGAGCTGTATCAAGGGCAATATGTCGAACATGCCCCCGATCTGATCTTCATGCCGCGCGATCCAAGGCATGCAGGCTTGGGCCTGGTCGAATTTCCCTCCAACCAGTGGCTTAGTTCCAGTCCAGACCGATCCGGGCATCACCGCATGGACGGCATCGTCTTTTTGAAGGGGCCGGGCATTCGTCCAGGCATGGAGATGAAGGGCGCTTCGATCATGGACATTGCGCCTACCACGCTGGCGCTGATGGGTGTGCCCATCCCCAAAGATATGGACGGCCATGTCCTAGAGGACCCGCTTACGCCCGAACTCAAGCAAACGTTGGCGATTACCTACAGCGATGAGGTGGCTGCAAAGCAGGGGAGCATTCCGGCTCCCCCGATTTCAGCCGAGGACGAGGAGGTAATGCGCAAACGGCTGCGTGATCTGGGCTATGTCGCCTAGCCGATGCGGACAGGCCCTTTCAACCAACACGTATGCACCAGGTTCGACGTGATCCATCTGTATGTTCCATTTATCAATGAGCCGCTGTGTTGTCGGTTGTGTGCTACTTCTGTTCACGCTGTCTTAACCGAATCAGTTCAACAGAAGAAAAGGAAAAAACCAGATGATTTCTCTTGCGCGTCGTACCCTGCTTGTTCTCTTTTTAGCCGGCGGCCTGCTGCTTTATCCGGCGGAAAGCTCGCCCAGCACCCAAGTCGCCCCCAGCCCGTTCAGTGTGAATTTCCCGGTCAAGTCCGCGCTTTATGCACAAGCGCCCACAAACCAGCTTTTCCTCCCCTTGCTTGATGCGGGGCCTGCTTCGCCTGGCGAAGAGGCAAGCGCTTCGCAACAGGAGGGCGAGGACGAAGCCGCTGTAGAGCAGGCCGCTGTTGAGCGACCAGAGTATGTGCCCGGTGAGGTGATCCTCGTCCTCAAAGACGATGTGCCGTTGGATCGCATCAGCGAGATCCACAGCCAATTCAGGACAAGGGCGCTGCGCCGCTTTGCCTTCATCCGCGCCTTCCAACTCGCGCTGCCCGACGACCTGTCGGTCACCGATGCCGTGCGGCTGTTGCGGCGGCATCCGCTGGTGCAGGAAGCAACGCCCAACTACTATCGCTATATTGACATCGTGCCCGACGACGCCGACTTTGGCGATCTGTGGGGTCTGCACAACGTAGGACAGGACGGCGGAACGCCCGACGCTGATATTGATGCGCCGGAAGCTTGGGACATTACAGTAGGCAGCCGGGATGTTGTGGTGGCTGTCATTGATTCAGGCGTCGATTTAACGCATCCCGATCTCGTCGATAATCTCTGGACGAATCCCGGCGAGATTGCGGGCAACGGCATCGACGACGACGGCAACGGCTTTGTCGATGATGTTCACGGGTGGGATTTCTCCTCCGATGACAACGATCCTTCGCCTGTGGGCGGCGCGTGCCAAGGGCACGGCACACACGTAGCGGGCACGATCGGGGCCTCGGGCAACAATGGAATCGGGGTGAGCGGTGTCAATTGGAACGTGACGATCATGCCGTTGAAGGCGTTCCGCTCGTTGCTGGGGGTCCTCTGTACGGCCAGCGACGCGGATCTGCTCGCGGCCATTCAATATCACACAATGATGGGGGTGCGTATCTCCAGCAATAGCTGGGGCGGGCCTGCGCCTTCGATGCCCGTTGCGCTCGCCATCCGCGCCTCCGACAGCGTATTTGTCGCGGCCGCGGGCAATGAATCCAATGACAACGATGTGCAACCCTCTTTCCCGGCCAATTACCCGCTGTCGAACATCGTGTCTGTAGCCGCGACCGACCGCAACGATCTGCTCGCGGATTTCTCCAACTATGGTGTCAACTCGGTGGATCTGGGCGCGCCTGGCGTGGACATCCTCAGCACGCTGCCCAACAACCAGTATGACGCCTACTCCGGCACGTCCATGGCAACGCCGCATGTCTCTGCTGTGGCCGCGCTGCTCATGAGCCAAGACCCAGACTTGACCAACAACGAGATCATCTGGCGCATCCTCAACGGCACAGACGACATCGGTCTGCCGGTCATCACACAAGGGCGGCTCAATGCCGAGCGCAGTTTGCAGTTTGGCCTCTCTCCCCAGGAGGTCGTCGTCTCGGTGACGCCGCAGGGGCCAACCGACGTGTCGCCGGGCAGCACGCTCTCGGTAGAAGTCACTGTCACCAACAACAGTGCATCGACAAGCAGCGGCGTGTTTAGAATCTATGCTCGCCTGCCAAACGGCAAGGAGGTCAGCACCCCAGCTATCCCGATCAACTTGAACCCAGGCCAGTCCCAGAGTGTCGTCCAGTCTGTGCCTGTGCCGGCCAATGCGACTGCCGGTCTAACCTTCCGCATCTTTGGTCAAGTGGAGGCCGAAGTCGATTCTGCTGAAACCTTCGACGAAGCGTTTGTGGAGTACACCGTCGTGCCATAAATACACCATCGTGCCGTACTCGTGTGACAAGGCATCGTCATGCGCTGGGGTGTCCAGCGCATGACGATACCTCTCGCTAAAACTAAATTAAGAGAGGTCAACATGCTATCTCTGCCGCAGAGCCGCCGACAGGTGTTGAAGCTGCTGGGAGCAAGTGCTGCCGCACCAATTCTCTTCCCCGGTTGGTCTCCCTCTCCTGCTGCGAAGGCAGCAACACAGGCTGCTCTACAGCCATTTGCTACACAACTGCATATTCATGGTCACTCTCATCACAGTTCGGGCAGCCATGTCGCCGGTTCGGGCACGCCGCCCAAATTACAGTGGCATACCGATTGGGCAGATGAGATCGGCCTGGATGTGCTGTGGTGGTCGGAACATGACAAGTACTTCTATGCTGACACAGATTTTGTTTTGCCGTTGGAGACAGGCACGCTCGATCCCCTTACCTTGAACGTTACGGGGCTTGCCAACCCTTTTGAGTCGCAAACCGATCACGCCTGGTATGCAGCGACCATGCAGGCGGGAATTGCCGGTGAAGGCACGGCAACGGCTGCGCTGAACGCGGGGGAATTGGGCTGGCAGCTTACTGCTGGGGAGGGAAGGGCGGGATTCGAGTATGCGCCCCGCGACCATCGAGGGCGGCGGGTTCCGGGTTATTATTTGTCCAAGTCCTTGCTGTGGGATGTCAGCCTGAGTTTAGACCTGTGGCGCGGCGAACTCGGCGGGGAGCGACATCTGCGGATCATCGTCGAACTATCTTGGTCCCGCAAGCGGTCACAAGGCACTGCCAGGACCTTCTACCAGGAGTTGATTTACGAAGTGATGGCGACAGCCGCGCAACCTATGTCGAGCGAGCGACGGGCAATGATCCCCCTGGTTGTCCCTGCTGCCGAAACATGGACAAAGGTGGTGCTGCCCATCTCCCAAGATGCGCAGCAGTGGCTCACCATGGGGCAGGATAACACCATTCAAGACATCCGCTTCCAGATCGAGGCGGCCAATGGGCAGCGCGTGGAGATGAAGATACGCAATCTCTCCCTCCACAGCGCACAGAGCGATGGACCAACCAACTGGTTGGCGGGCAAGCAGTTGGCCGAGCAGTACATGCAGAGCTATCCAGGTCTGGTGGTCCATTACGGCGTTGAGATGTCGCAAGAAAATTCTCCCCATATGAGCGTCTTCCTGCCCGAAGCGGACAATCAACTCCCACCGCCGGACTTGTTGAAGGAGCCATTGGTCGCGTGGACGCACGAACGCGGTGGGCTGGTTTCAATCAACCATCCGCTCGGCGCGACCAATAGACTGGACCCAGACGCTGATCAGGAGAAAAAGCTTGCCGCGGAAACCGCGCGTCTGTTGGCAGTGGGGGCCTATGGCGCAGACTTGATCGAGGTCTACACCGCGCGCGGCGGGTGTGACATACAGCGCCATCTGCGCCTATGGGACACGCTGACCGCCAACAGCCATCTGCTCTATGGCCTCGGCGCGACAGATTTGCATAGCGGGCCTTGGCTCGAAGAAGGGAACTATTTTATTACTTGGATTTGGGCGGCGACTTCCAGGGTGGATGACCTGCTGGCAGGGATGGCGAGCGGCTCTCTTTATTTTGGCAATCCATTCCGCTTCAACAGCGCCACGTTAAGCTACGCGGTCGGCGACGTGTTCATGGGAGGGATTGCCGAAGTCGAGACGGATCAGGTGACGTTGACTGTACAAATTGAGGGCGAACAGCCACATTGGGAGCGCCGATTGCGCCACTACTTGATTCAACCTGGCACTGAATTGATGAGCCTCGCCGGTTCGCAGGTGCAGCCCTGGATGACATTCACAGACGATACGCTGTCTGTGGATACGCACCAAGACAGCTTTGTCCGTGTCGAAGTGTGGGATGCAGCAGACAATATGCCGCTAGCCTTCGGCCAGCCTATCGTTCTGCTACGGTCAGGGCCAGCGCCTACAGGCGGATTGCCTAGGGGATATCTGCCGATTGTGACGCGCTAGACTCAGCCGCTGTGGCGCACACGCCTTCATCTATTTCTTCGCTGCACAACATTATTCAACCGGCCACACCAGCCACGTTGTGAGGAGGTTTATAGATATACCCCCGAGGAGGAAGTTCTATGACTAGGTCCAACACGGCGAAGAAAGGCCACGACACCGTATGGCTGTCTGCCATGCGGTTATCCGCTATGGTGATGGGTGTGTTGATCGGGTTCAGCGCCGCGCCGCTCTTTGCCACGCAGCACAGCGAGAGCACCGCGGTGGATCCAGATTCGCTCCCGCACACCCAAAGCAAGATCCAGCCCGACACGGTTACGGCTGAAAGCATCTTTGGCGATGCGGTGGCGATTGATGGCGATACACTGGTTGTCGGCGCTCCGCGTGAGGACCACGCGGGAATGGACAGCGCGAGAATAGACGACGCGGGCGCGGCCTATGTCTTTGTGTTGCAGGGGGCGGCATGGGTGCAGCAGGCAAAGCTTGTGGCAGAAGATCCGGCGGCCTTTGCCCACCTGGGCGGCTCCATCGACGCGCAAGCGGTCATGTCCGCTAGCGCAGCGGATAACGCGGCTGGCGTGGACGACCTGATCGACGAGCGCTTCAGCACCGCGGTCGCCATCAGCGGCGATACGGTTGCCGTTGGCGCGTATGGCGATCCGCAAAACGGGATCAATTCCGGCGCGGTTTATATCTTTGTGCGCAGCGGTGATACCTGGTCACAGCAGGCAAAAGTAACACCCAGCGGCGGCGCGGCCTCTGATTTCTTTGGCAGTGCAGTGGCGCTTGACGGCGACACGCTGGTCGTGGGCGCGGCAGGCCACGACGGGCAGGACTTGGACGCAGGCGCAGCTTACGTCTTCGTTCGCAACGGCACATCTTGGAGCCAACAGGCCAAACTGGAAAGCAGCGACAGCGCCGCCTTCGATCTCTTTGGCGCGTCAGTGGCGCTCCAGGGGGATACAGTCGTGGTTGGCGCATCTCACCACGATGCAGGGGGCAGCGACAGCGGCGCGGCCTACGTCTTTGTGCGTACTGGCGACGCCTGGGCCTTGCAAGCCAAGCTGTTGGCCGGAGACGGCGCGGCCAAAGACTATTTTGGCGGGGCTGTGGCGCTGGATGCTGAACTGGCTGTCGTCAGCGCATCCGGCGACGACAATGGCCGCGGCATAGATGCCGGTGCCGCATACATCTTTGCGCGTAGTGATGGCGCTTGGAGCGAACTGACCAAGCTCATCGGCAGCCATGCCCTGCCCGGCGACCGCTTTGGCTATGCTGTGGCGCTGGATGATCAGAACTTGGTTATCGGGGCACGCTTTGACGATGATCGCGCGCAAAACTCCGGCTCAGCCTATCTCTTCCGCAGGAGCGGGGACGGGTGGATTCAGTTCAGCAAGTATGTGGCCGACGATGGGCGGCGACATGACGAATTTGGCCGCGCGGTGGCCGTGAGCGGCGATTGGACCGTGGTTGGCGCGCCCAACGCCGAATCGATCTATGCTTTTGAGCGCAACCCCGCGATCCAGTTGGTGACCCATCTGCTGCTGCGGCTCGATCTGCACACAGCATACGATTCCACACCCCATCCGGATGGCGTCGGCGGCGTGGTGTCGGCTGAGTTGACGCTTCAGAATAACTCGACGCAGACCCTGAGCAGCCCCTCGGTGCAGATTCTCCACCTCCGCCGCGGCTATCGCGTCATCACGGACGAGGGACCGGCGCTGACCGGCTCGTTTGTTGCCGTTGATTTCGGCGCTTCCGGTTCGACATTGGAGCCTGGGGAAGTCTTCACAACTGCCTTTGATGTGGGGATCCCTGTTGTCCAGCCATTTAACTTTGCCGTCAACGCCTATGCCGAGACGACTGGCGAGGCTGTGACCAATCCAACAGGGGAGGATACTCCCCCTCCTATTGACGTGGAGATTCCAGGCGAGCTATTTGGTATTGTGCCGCGGCTCTATCTGTTCCTGATCGTGCCGTAGCGAATGACGGGAAGAATGGCAGAAAGGAGAAATCACGGTTTTTGAAGTGTGGATTGTGTGTGTCGCTCCGGCGACCCTATCGGCGCGGCCTATGCAGACGGACGCCGCGCCCGTCGAAGGTACAATTTCGAGGTTAAACTATGAAGAGGAACCAACTTGCGGCGAAGATCAATGGCGCGGACGGGGCAGACGTCGAACAGATCCTGCGACAGATCGTGGCGGAGACGCTCGGCATCGACGAGTCGTTGATCCATGCCTGGACCGATTTTCGCGATGATCTGGGCGCGGATTCGCTCGATCTCGTTCAACTCATCATGGCCTTTGGCCGGGTCTTTGACGCCGAGATCTGCGACGAGAAGGTGCGCAATATCCGCACCATCGGCGAAGCCGTGGCCTATCTTGAGCAAAATCTGCACCCTGCCGAGGTTGAGCAGGAGGAAGCGGTTGCTAGCGCCGAATCGTCGGGGTGAGCGGGTAGGATGGCGGAATCCGCCAATTAGTTGTTGATAAAGACTTGGGCCTGGGCCGGGGGCAGAAGGTTGCCCGTATTGTCGACCACGACAAGCCGCAGGGTATAGACACCCCATAAGTTACTTGTGTCCCATGTTGCCAGGAGACCATCAAACGTTGGGCTGTTGTGGATATCGCCAATCACCGTCCAGGTTGTCGGCTGCTCGCCCGCGCCGAACTCAACTTTGTAGAATTGGAAGTCATTGGCGTTAGCCGTGCCTTCTACTTGAACCGTACCGCTGACCTCGCTGCCATTGGCGGGCGAACTGATGACAATCTGGTTGAGTTCGGTTCGCCGCGCGGCGGCATCGCGCCCGCGTGTGCTTGTTGGGGCTAGGAGCGCACAAGTGGTCCAGGCTTGGGTCGCCTGGGGCTTCTGGATCACACGCCTGTATAGCTCCGCCAATCGACAGTGGGCATCGACATAATCGGGAACCAGCGTGATCAGCGACTCGAACGCTTGGATTGCCTTTTCAACATCATCTTTTTGCGAATAGGCAAAGGCCAACATGCCTTGAAGCCAAGCAGTGCCCGGCTCTGCCGCCAATCGCTGCTCCAGATCGGCGATAAAAGCATCTAGATCCCCTTTGATCTCTTGGTGAATGCGCGCGCTGCCAGCATAGGCAACGGTTTGCCTGGGGTCAAGGCGAACCGCGTTTTCATAGATTGCCAGCGCTTCGTCATAGAGTTCAAAGTCCAACGCTTGGACACTGCCCTCGATGCTATAGGACGCGCCCAAACGCGGATCCCACATACGGGCCTGCCCGGCCTGTTGCACTGCCTCCTCCGGTTTGTCGTCGGCCTGGAACACAAGCGCCAACCCCAGATAAAAATCGACATCGCTCGGCTGCACAGCCAGCCCGCGGCGATAGGCCTCCACTGCCTGGGTGTAGTCCTCCTGTGTAAAGTAAAGCTGCCCCAGCGCCAACTCTGCCGCGGCCTGGCTGCTGGGGTACTGGACAGCCTGCCGGTAGCTTTCGATGCTCTCTGTGATGCGCTCTTGCAGCGCCAGCGCGTCGCCCACCGCGATCAGCAGTGTGTCGGTGTGGGCCGGGAGGACACCCATCGCGTTGTGGTAGACAGCCAGCGCGCTGTCGATCTGGTTGAGCGCCGTGTGCAGGTTTGCCAGTTCCAAGTACGAGTCGAGCAGCGTCACGTCCAACGCAATCGCCCGTTGCTGTTCTGCAATGGCGGCATCATCCTGTCCTTGACCAAAGTAGCCCCAGCCCAACGCAGTACGCGCGGCCGGGTTGCCTGGCTCCATGCCGACCGCGCGCTGATAGGTGGGCATGGCCTGATCTTGGCGCTCGCGAATCTGATAGGCTCTGCCCAACGCCGCCAGCGCCGCCGGACTCCCCGGCTCCTTCTGCGTGGCGCGTTGAAAGGCGGCCAGCGCGGCCTCGCCTTCCCCTTGGCGCTGGAGAAAATCAGCCAGGAGTACCTCCGGCCACGCCGCGCCCGGATTGACGCTGATGGCCTGCATGGCCGCGGCGCGTGCTTGATCGATCTGGCCGAGCGCCGTGTGTCCCTCGATCAGCCCGTCATAGGCGTCGGGCAGCGTTGCTTCGAGGGCAATCGCCTGGCTGAACGCGGCCAGCGCGGCTTCGTGCTGCGCTTGTTCTAGGTAGAGTTCGCCGTGTGCCACATGGGGCGAGGCAGAAGCCGGTGCGATCCGGCTTGCCTTCTCGAATTGCTCATGCGCGAGCGAAAACTGCGCCCGGCTCTGGTACATCTGGCCGAGCGCCACATGGCCGAGCGGATCGGTGGGCGCGATGGCGGCGGCTTGCTGGTATGCCTTCTCCGCCTCACCCCATTGCGCCTGCAGTTGATGCCACATGCCCAGGGCTACATAGGCCGCGGGCGAGATGGGGTTGAACCAGACTGCCGCTTGATATTGCGACAGCGCCCCCTGCCAGTTTCCCTGTGACTGGTAGAGTTGGCCCAGCGCCAGATACCCTTCCGGCCTGTCTGCTGCGACGATGATCGCCTGCCGGTAGGCATACTCGGCTCTGGCCTGCTCTGCCTGGCTGCGGTGCCAATTGCCCAGGGCAACGTGGGCATCCGCCGAGGTCGGCGCGATGTCCACGGCTTTTTGCAGCAGCACAGATGCTTTTCTGGGTTGTCCCCGGTTCTGATAGAACTGCCCCAGACGGATGTAGGCGTATGGATCGGTTGCGGCAACGTCGATTGCCGTTAGATACGCTTCTTCTGCGTCAGCCCATGCACCTTGTGACCAGTACCAATCGCCAATGTGACCGTAGACGGCAGCCGCGTTGGGGGCTTGCTCTGCTGCACGCTGGAAATAGCCAAGCGCCTCGCTAAGCCGCCCCTGTATCTGGAGTAACTCCCCCAGGCTGATGTACCCGTCAGGATTGGTAGGGGCAATGGCAATTGCCTGTTGATAGGCCGCTTCTGCTCGCCTCCACTGTGCTTGCAGCCGGTATAGATCGCCCAAGGCAATGGCTGGCTCTGCCGCGGCGGGTGCCACCTGCTGTGCCGCTTGAAACTGGCTGATCGCTTCTTGCCAGCGTCCTTGAAGCTGGTACAGGCTGCCCAACGCAAGGAGGCCGGCAGGATTTGCCGGCCCTGCCGCAATCGCCTGCTTAAAGGTGCTTTCCGCCTCGCGCCATCGTCCCCGCGCTTGATACCAGTTGCCCAGCGCTACATACGCATCCACCGACGTGGGCACGACTTGGGTCGCCTCTTGCAGGATGACCAACGCCTCTTGCAGGCGGCCCTGGTGCTGGTACAACTCGCCCAGGCGAACATAGGCGCGGGCGTCTACCGGCGACACGCCAATGGCCGCGAGGTAGGCCTCTTCCGCACCGGTCCATTCTGCACGCGCACGCTCGCGATCCCCTGTGCTCAGTTGTGCCTCGACGCTGGGGGGCGGCGCAGTCAGTTCTGAAGTCGTATCCTCAGCGCCCATATCCTCTGATCCCGCATCTTGGGGATCGACAGCCTCGCAGGATGCTTCCCCCTTGCTACATGCTTGATCATCTTGCGCTTGCCCATCTTGCGCTTGAGCAACAGTGCCAGAGAAAACGACGCCCAAGAGAACCAGGAGCGCCACAACAATCAGTCGAAATCTTATCGGCAAGGGGTGCTTGGTTTCAAACCGGGTAACGCTCTGGTGCACAATCAAAATCATCATGGCGAATGTTGGTTGGCTACCTAGTAGCGTGTGGCGGGGATGAATAGGATTTGAGCCGGATAGAGGTGCTTGAGCCGGTGCGCAGCCCCTTCTGGGCCTTCACCATGCGCTATTATACATACAATGCGCCTCCTCGAACAGATCACGATTTCCCAACAGGTTGACGGCGAGTCTCTGTCGTCTATTCCCCTTGGCTTCGCGGGCAGGCTCTCCTTCCTGGATCGCCTCCCCTTACACCGTGTACTCGATCTGTTCCTATCCTTATATATAGGTAGATTGACAAGCCACCTGCTGCGCTCCATCCTGTCATTCTGTGAGCGTTGCGATGGTTGTGTCGTCTTGGTGTGGTCTTGCCGCAGCAACAGCCTGAGCAACTGTGGAGACAAAAGGGGCGACGCAGAGAGCAGATGAAACAGAGGGCGGATGAAACAGAGGACAGATGAAGGGATCGAGTGCGTTCGATGACGCCTAGAAGAACAGAAGGCGCGTATCCGACCCAGTTTGACTGGGCAATCTACGCCGACGCGACGCTGGCCGGTCTCGCGCAGTTGATTCCCATTCCCTTTGTGGATTCACTCATCGAAGAGTACTTTCGCCGCCGCATGCCGGTCGCCATTGCCCGGCGCAATCAGCGTCCAATCCACGCAGAAGCCGTGCAAGCCCTCAACGCGGGGCGTTGGACATGGCGTACAGTGGGGCAAGGTTGTCTGCTCTTGCCTTTTCGCCTGCTCCTAGACTTTCTGCTGCGCTTCGTGCGCAAGATCGTCTACGTGCTGACGATCAAGAAAGCCGTGGACGCGCTCAACATCTATTGGCAGCGTGCCTTTTTGCTCGACCATATGATCCGCATGGGTCACTTGCGCGAACCGGCCCAGATTGTCACGGCAGTGGGAGCCATGGAGCAAGTCTTGGCGCAGGCAAATAAAAGCCCCTTACGGCAACTTGCCCGCCAACTGATCTACGCGCCCTTGCGGATTGCACGCGCCGTGTGGCGTGTCTGGCGCGGCCGTTCGGATCAAACCCTGGAACAGACCCGGTCCCAGATGGCCCGCGCTTGGGGAAGCTTCGGCAATTACTTCGCCGCGCTGGCGCAGCGATACGATGAAACCTACCTGTCAATGACAGCCGCAACGACAGCCGCAATGACAGCCGAGAAGATGCCGCCCATTGAAAGGAACACGCCGGTCGCATCATCGTGACGACGCGCGAAAGCGTTCATGTTGAGCATGTAAGTCGCCGGTTTTTGCACGTTGGTTTTCTGTTATATTGGCTCTATCGGACATGATTGTCCCCCGCTTTTATCCCCGATGTGTACGCGCGCCCGATTTCCTCGTTCAGTTCAATGCCCTCATCCGGGTACAAGTGATCCCCGTTTAGGCCTGTTCCACAATATCGCAGATCGTCACGCATCAACACGTATCGGCAGGTTCGCTCAGTGCTCGAGATGAATGGGAGAAGGATCTAGATGACAAAGCATAAAGTGGTTCGAAACGTACAGAGGTTGTTCAAGATTCTGTTTGCGCTGACTTTTGCGCTACCGATCGTTGCCGCCCCCCAACCCGTTCTATCGGCTTCGATCACCGTTCCGGGCCAATATAGTTCCATCCAAGCCGCCATCGACGCGGCCGCCGATGGCGACACGATTATCATTGCCCCCGGTGTCTATAACGAAACCATTACGCTCGACAAGTCGGTCACGTTGCAGGGTGAAACCTACGATATGGAGAATCCGCGCAACAACACCACGATTCTCGATGGCGGCGGCGAGACAGTCATTACGATCGTCGATGATCTCGACCCAGGCCCTACGCTGACCGGCCTCGTTATCCGCAATGGCGACGACGGCATTAGCCCCAGAAGCCCCTTTACCATCGAATACAGTTACTTTACAGGCAGCAAAGACCAGATTGACTATGAAAAGGGCAGCGGTGGCCTCTGTCGCTACAACATCTTTGAAAATGCCGGTGACGATGCCATCGATCTTGACCATCCAA
>CAZZNG010000151.1:0-12902 GCA_964655505.1 uncultured Litorilinea sp.
ATACATTCCTGCCGTTGATCGTACCTTCGTACTTTGGCGGCGGCGCGTTCTTCATCTTCCTGCTGCGCCAGTTCTTTATGTCGATCCCGCGCGATTTGGACGAAGCGGCCAAGTTGGACGGCGCATCGTCGGTGCGTATCTTCTGGAATATTCTGCTGCCGCTTTCTAAACCTGCGTTGGCAACTGTCGCGATCTTCTCATTCATTCAGCACTGGAATGAGTTCATCGCGCCGTTGATCTTCTTGAATTCTACCCACAAATTCACTGTCTCGATTGGGTTGCGTTACTTTGTATCCAACCCCTTTGAGAGCGACGAGCCGCGCGAGGCGATTCTGATGGCCGCGTCGTTGATTGTGGCGCTCCCGCCACTGGTGCTCTTCTTCACGGCCCAGAAGTACTTTGTTCGCGGCATCGTCACCACCGGCCTGAAAGGCTAAACTGGAAAGTTGCTGCTGTGAAAATCACCAAGATCGACACCCACCTGGTCAATATGGGCCATCGCAACATCCCCTATGTGGTCATACACACCGACGAGGGGATTCATGGCGTCGGCGAAGCGTATTCGTGCGGGCCGGACAAAGCCACTGTCGCGGTTATTCATGACTTTGAAGAGTGGCTGATCGGGCGTGACCCGCGGGATATCGAAGGACTCTGGCATTTGATGTATGCCGGGTCGCGGTTCCCGGGCGGCCTGGTCGTCATGGCGGCCATTAGCGGCATCGAGCACGCGCTGTGGGATATCGCAGGCAAGGCGGCCAATCTGCCGGTCTACCGGCTGTTGGGCGGCAAGTGCCGCGAGCGGGTGCGCGTCTATCAAGCGCCGCGGGGTGGTTCGCCTGAAGAACTGGCCGAGAACGCGGTGGCTCTGATCGAGAAGTATGGCTATACGGCCATCAAGATGGGGCCGCTGCCGCCCAACTGGCAGGCAATGCCGTGGAACCAGGCGCTGCGCGAGACGGAACGGCGCGTCGCGGCTGTGCGCGAGGCTGTGGGGCCGGACATCGACATTGGCTTGGACCCGCACGCACGCATCTTCGAGGTGAGCCGCGCCATGCAACTGTGCGAGGTTGTCGCGCCTTATCGCCCCTACTTCGTCGAGGAGCCGCTGCGCCCGGAGAATTACGATGCGCTGCAAAAGCTCAGCGAGAAGGTCAATGTGCCGCTGGCGACGGGCGAGATGCTCTACACGCGCCATGAGTTCAGGGACTTGATCAATACGCAGGCAGTGGACATTGTGCAGCCTGATATCTGTCTCACCGGCGGCCTGTTGGAGATGAAGAAGATCGCGGCCATGGCCGAGGCCAGCTACATGACGGTTGCGCCGCACAATCCCTGTGGCCCGGTGGCGACCGCGGTCAATGTGCATTTCGCGGCCAGCACGACCAACTTCGTGATCCTGGAGTATCATGCGGACGACGCAGGCGTGCGCCGCGATATCGTGGACGAGCCGATGAAGCTGGTGGATGGCTATTTGGAACTGCCGGAGAAGCCGGGCTTGGGCATCGACCTCAACTTTGAGGCGTTGGATAAGTATCCGTTCAAGAGCTGGCATCGTCCCTTCACGCTGTACCCGGACGAGTCACTGGCTTACCAGTAGGGCCACTGGCAAGAAAACGGCCAGCAGTTCGATACACGCTTTCTTGCAGGGCGACGGATAGAACCCGTCGCCCTGTTTTTATTGGCTCGGTTGGGGCGCGCTGGGCATGGGGCGATTACAGTGCTGTCTCTGCGCCGATGCCGGTGGCCGGGTGGGCATGCCAGATCAAGAAGCCAAGCCGCAGCCAGCGGGGCCGCAGGTTAACGGCATAGCCCGCCGCGGCCAGCCGGTGCGCCGTGGCGGCGAACCAGGTGCGCGCGCCCCAGACCTGATACGCGGCGGTTGTGGCCGCGGCCTGCTTCCAAGCATCGAAGAAGGCTGCGATGGGCTCGCCGGGGATCACCCGATGGATCAGGTCTTTGGGCAAGACGGGCTGAAACTGGGCCGGGTCGAAGGGCTGGCGGAAGTTGGTGCTGAAGACCAGTGCTTCGTGCCGCCAGGGCTGTGCCGCCTCGACTGTGCGCCGGGCAAGGTGGGCAGTCCAAATTTGCCCCGGCGGGTCAGAGGTTCCTTCGATCAGCAGGCCGCCCGGCAGCACATGTTCGGCCATGCGTGCGTAGGCCGGGGCGACCTGATCGGGCGGGTACTGGCGCAGGACGTTGAAGGCGCGCAACGCGCGTACGGTTTCGGGGGTGTCGTCGGGCCATGCGCCCAACGGCAGATTGAAGCCGCCCAAGCGGAACGCCAGCCCAGGCCGGGCAAAGGGTTGGGCGGCTGCTACGCGCTCCGGATCGATCTCGACGCCCAGCACAGGCAGGCCGGGGTTGAGTTGACGCAGGCGCTCGAAGCTTTCGACGGTGGTGAGCGGCGCTGCACCAAAGCCCAGATCGACAAAAAAGGCGCGGGCAAAGGGGCCGCTGCGCCGCCGGATCAGGGCCGGGTCGAAGCGCATGAGCAGCAGATCGACCCGGCGCAGCCGGTTGAGCGCGGTCTTGCCGCGGGTGGCCTGCCCCTGCGGACGCTGACGCCGGGCGCGGCTTGCGTAGCGGGGGTGCTGTCGGTGGAGCATGCACGCCGCGCACTAGGCGGTTTGAAGCCGCGGCATGACCTCGTTGACAAAGAGTTCGAGGCCCTCTTGTCGGGGGAAATCGACGACGCGCACGATCAAGTAGGTGACGCCGGCATCCACATATTGCTGCAACTGCGCTGCCACCTGTTCGGGCGTGCCCGCGATGACATGGCTGCTGCTGTAGGGGGAGTTGGCCGCGATCTCCTGTGCTTTTTCTGTGGTCGCGGCAACGGCGACGCACTCCGCCGAGTAGGTTTTGACAATGCTGTCGTAGTCGCGGCCAACGTCGGCGCAGTGTTGGCGCAGGACGTTCAGCTTATGGGTGTAGGTCGCTAGATCGCGGCCTGGGATGTTCCACCAGTCGGCATATTTGGCGACCACGCGCAGGGTCAACTGCTCGCCGCCGCCACCGATGAGGATAGGCGGGGCAGGGTCGGGCGCGGGGACGCAGTAGGCGTCTTCGACGGTGTAATATTTGCCGTGAAAGGTCGCGGGGCTGTCGGTCCACATGCGTTTGGTGATCTCCAGCGCCTCTTCAAGCTGGGCGATGCGCACCGATGGCTTGGGGAATTCGTAGCCGTAGGCGAGGTATTCCTTTTCCAGCCAGCCCGCGCCAATGCCAAAGATGAAGCGCCCGCCTGTGAGCAGTTGCAGGTTGGCCGCGGTCTTTGCCATGAGCGCGGGGTTGCGGTACGACTGGCAGAGGACGCTGCTGCCGAATTTGATCTGCTTGTAGACGCCCGACAAGTAGGCAATAGTAGACAGGCATTCCAGATAGGGCGTGGTTTCCGCCTGCCACGAAGCCCACGGCACGAAGTGATCGTCCATCCAGGCCGAATCGAAGTTGCCTTCGAAGCGGTCGAGCACGGCGTGGATCTGATCGACAAACTGGCCTGCGCTGCTGCCGTCTACCGGGAACGAATGGATATGCCAGCCGAACTGGATGCCTGCCATTAGGTGTCCTTTCGCTGTGAAGGTTGTTGTTGCGGGCGCTCTATCCTTGGCGTGCAGACGGGCGACTCGCCGAGGTGCGGTCGAGCACACCGGCTAGGTCTGTGCCAAAGGTCCAGCCCGCGCTGGCCGTCATGCTGCTGAGTTTGTTTTCGTCTACCTCTACGCCCAGGCCGGGGCCATCGGGAACGATCAGGTGGCTCTGTTCATAGCGGACGGGGTTCTTCACCACATCATCAGTATAGAGTTGGGGGCCGGTGTTGTCGCCGGGGTAGTCGAGAATACGCGCGGCCGCGGCAAGGTGGGCGACCGCGGCTGTGCCCAGGTTTAGCTCTTGGGTTGTGCCGATGAGGACACTGGCGCGGGCGGATTCGGCCAGCGCGATTAGGCGCAGGCTGGCGCTCAGGCCGCCGAGCAGATAGGGCGACACGTTGAGGATGTCCACGGCTCCGGCGCTGAGAAGCTGCCAACCGTGGTGGATGTGCAAGACATGCTCGGAGATGGGGCGTTTGCAGCGGCGGCGGAATTGGACCAACCCGTCGATGTCGTTGCGCGGGGCCGCGCTTTCAACCAGCATGAAGTCGCACAGCTCTTGATAGCGTTCAATCGCCATGGCCGCGCGCCGCCAGTCGAGCAGGTTGGAGAAGTCGAGCGATTTGATTTCGACGCGGCCGCCAAAGCGGTCGGTGAATTGGCCCAGGAAAAGTTCGTCAGCCTCCTGGTTTGCGCCGACGTAGACGCGGATCAGGTCGAAGCCCGCGGCCAGCTTTTCTTCGACGCGCTGCAAATTGCCGGGCACTTCTTCGACCGAGCGCATACGGAAGATGGGATAGCAGACGCGCATCCGGTCGCGCAGTTGGCCGCCGAGCAGGTGATAGACGGGCACGCCCTGGGCGCGCGCGTTGAGATCATGCAGGGCCAGGTCAATGCCCTGGCGCACCAGACCGGATCGGCTGTACATGTGGCCTTCATCGGGGAAGAAGCGGATCAGGTCGTCTTCGATCTTGGCAATGTTGCGCGCGTCGCGGCCAGCCAGGAGTTCATTGAGCATGCGCTCTAGTTCGCCGATGTCGAATTGGTACATGGGCACATGGGAGAGGTCGCTCATCTCGCCCCAACCGACATGGCTGTCGCCCGCTTCGATTTTGACGATGACGTGTTGGTTGGCGATGCCGGTTTCGCGCGGGGTGGCAACCGGGAAGAGCTGCACGCGGCTGATCTGCATGATTCCAAACCTTTCTGCTTTTGGTTCTCGGCTTTGATGGAGACGCCGCCGATGGGCGTGATACTTGTTCAAATTGACGGTGTACGTGGTAGTGTAGCCGTATTAGACTGTGCCGACAACTCATGCCGGCTTTGGTGGCGGTTTTGCTGTTCGTCGGGGCTTCATCGATGCATGCATGGTGCGTCCGCCGCTCACCAGCGCCAGCCACAAGAAGGGAATCTGACCATGAACACGGCGATGCTGCGCGTTGCTTGCAATGAGTATCCACTGTTAACCTTTGCCCGCCGCGCAGGGCGCGAGGCTGCGAACTTGGATGAGAATCTGGCCCTGGTGGCCTCTGTGGGGTTTGCGGGCTATGAACCGGCGATACGCAGCGTGGCGCATATGCAGGAGGTGGTCGATGCGGCGAGCAGGCATCAGGTGGCGCTGCACTCGATCTATGTCAACACTGTTTTGCATGATGCCGCCGCGGTGCAAGAGAGCATTGATACGGTCGAGGCGATTGCCGAGGTGGCGCGCGCCGCGGGCACTGCAATCGTGGTGACGAATCCAAGCCCGATTCGGTGGGGAAGTGGGGAGGACAAGGACGATCGCCAGTTGGCGACGCAAGCCGCCGCGCTTAACCGGCTGGGCGAGCGGCTGCGCGGGATGGGGATGACTCTGGCCTATCACAATCACGATGTGGAACTGCGCCAGGCCGCGCGCGAGTTTCACCATATGATGATCGCCACGGACCCGGCGCATGTGTCGCTTTGCCTGGATGCACACTGGATCTATCGGGGCGCGGGCAATTCTCAGATTGCGCTGTTCGACATTGTGGAACTCTACGGCGCGCGCACGGTCGAGCTGCATCTGCGCCAGTCGCAGGATGGGGTGTGGAGCGAGGCGTTTGGGCCGGGCGATATCGACTATGGGCGCTTGGCGGCGCGCCTGCGCGAGGTTGGCGTGCAGCCCCATCTGGTGCTTGAGCAGGCAGTGGAGGCGGCTTCCCCCCATACACTCGATGCCGTGGCGGCCCATGCGGCGGGATTGGCGTATACGCGGCAGGTGTTTGGCGATTAGCGGCCTGCACTTCCGGAGAGTTCCATGCAGGTTTGCACCATGCCAGGGTCGACGCGGCGGGTGGATCTTCCCGGACGCTCTGAGCGTCCGGGAAGGAGAGTCCCTACATGGGTGGGATACCCATCTTTAATTCTTCAGGTTCATCAAACTTCTCGGAAGTTCGACGGCGCGCCTACTCGTTTTTGAGAGCCACTCGCTTGAGCGCTACTCGGTCTTGAGGGCCATGGAGACGGGGACAGGGGTGTCGATGACAACGCCTGTGGGGCTTAGTTCGCCCGTCTCTTGGTCAATCTCGAATTGGACAATGGTGTCGCCCTTCTGGTTCATGGCATAGAGCCATGTGCCGGTGGGGTCAAAGGCGAAGGCGCGCGGGAACTGGATGTTCTCGGTGGTGTGGCCGATGAGCGTCAACATGCCAGTGGTCTGGTCGATGCTGAAGGCGACGATGGCATCGGCCTCTGGATGTTCGGCCTGTTTGCGGTTGGATCCGTAAAGGAAGCGGCCCGATGGGTGGACGAGGATTTCAGCGGTGCTCTTCTCCTCTGGGAAATCTTCCGAGACGGTGCTGATCGTCTGGATCGATTCGTCTAGCTGGCCGGTTGACGAGTCAAAGGGAAAGACGTCGATGGTGGCGTTCAGTTCGTTGATGACGTAGAGATAGTCGCCGCTGGGCGCAAAGGCAACATGGCGCGGGCCTGCGCCGGGTTCCGTGCTGACGCCATCAACCAATTCCAGTTCGCCGTCGCTGATCTGGAAGATCTGCACTTGGTCTGTGCCGAGGTCTGCGGTGGCGATGTACTGCCCCGATGGGTCAAAGACGACTGCGTGGGGGTGGGGCGCTTCCTGCCGTCCGCTGTTGGGGCCTGATCCGCTCTGTTGATGGGTGCTGGTGACTTCGCCCAAGCTGCCGTCGTCGTTGATTGAGGCGAGTTGGAATGTGCCGCCGACGTAGTTGGCGATGGCGACGTAGCTGCCGGTCGGATCGACCGCGATCTGGGCCGGGATGCTGCTGATGGCGATACGGTTGAGGAAGGTCAGTTCGCCTGTCTCGTCGTCAATGGCGTAGGCTTCAAGCGACCCTGCATCCGCTCCCTCATAGTCGGAAATTTCGTTGCCCACGTAGAGTGTATCTTGGGATGGGTGAATGGCGACCCAAGAAGGATTGTCGCTAGGAACGGTTTGGATATGGGTCATGTCGCCGGTGGTGGGATCGACACGGAAGACGTAAACGCCTTCAGGATGAGTGGCCTCGGCTGCTTCGGACCAGCCGCCCGGCGCGCCGCGCGTGTAGGTGCCGATATAGGCAAAGAGTGTGTCGCCCACCGCTGCGCCGGACGCTTCTTCTTCAGCCGCAGGGGTGGCTGTGCCTTCCTCTTCCGGCTCGGCTGTGGGCATGGCTGTGGCATCTTCTTCCGCCATGGGCGTGGCTGTGGCTTCTTCTTCTGCCATGGGCGTGGCTGTGGCTTCTTCTTCAGCTATGGGCGTACCCGTGGCCTCTTCCTCTGCCATCGGTGTCCCCGTAACCTCTTCTTCGGCTGCGGGTGTGCCCGTGGCTTCTTCTGTCATGGGTGTGCCGGTCGCTTCCTCCTCGGCCGTGGGGGTTCCGGTGGCCTCTTCTTCAGCTGGGGGCGTGGTCGTGCCTTCGGGCATGACTTGGAACGTACAGCCCGCCAGGACAATGAGGCTGAGTAGAAGCCCGATAAGTGCCAGGTGGTTTGCTCCGGCTCGCCGGTCTGTCTTGCGCTGCACACTGCCAAATCGCATGGTTGCACCTCTCATGGTTTTGTCCTCCTTGTTTGTCTATCTGCAAGCCATTGGACTCAGCCACCCCCCAAAGGGCGTGGACTGTCTCTGAACGACAAGAGCGCAAGCAAAGACGGGCGCGTTGCCAGGCGCGGCGGGTTTGCGGCGCAAGGGCAACGCCCCACTGTGTACACACAACTTGTGTATACACAAGGGTGCTGATCAACGCGGCTAGTCTGTCTACTGGTCAGGGCGCGGAGATGGCTGCGATGCGGGCACTGGGAAGCAATTCTACTGTAGCACAATTTATGAGGGGACTCAATGGCGAATTTTTGAAGAGGGGGACGGGTTTGGCGCTTGGGCCGATCTGATTGCGTTCACACCTGTCCCACTGCTTTGATCCGGCTCATTCTTGCAGTACAATGAAGGGAGTAGGCCGATTCGCCAGTCTCGGCTGATTGTTGGTTTCTTGCGTGGGTACAGCCGCGAACGCTGTGCCACGCCCCACTCCCTAGCAAGGAACGATTGAACTATGATCAAAATTGCTGAAGCGCTTCCCCCACGCCCGTCGCCCCTGTGGAATCTGGTGAAACAGTGCGGGGTGAACTATGTGGTGGGCAGCATGGATATGTCCACGTTGAACACGGCGCGCACCAAAGATGAACTGCCGTGGGGCTATATGTCGCTGCTGCGCGCCAAGACTGCCTATGAGGACGCGGGGTTTAAGTTCGAGGTGCTCGAAAGCCGCCCGCCGCTGACCAAGGCCAAGTTGGGCTTGCCGGGCCGCGACGAGGAGATCGAGACGGTCAAGGAACTGCTGCGGAACTTGGGCAAGCTGGGCGTCAAGGTTTGGTGTTACGAATGGATGCCCGTCTTTAACTGGATGCGCACGACGACCACGGCTCCGGCCCGCGGCGGTGCATTGGCAACCGGCTTTGACTACGACCTGATGAAGGACGCGCCGCTGACCGAGTATGGCACAGTCACCGAGGAGCAGCTTTGGGACAACCTGAAGTATTTCCTGGACCAGGTGATTCCGGTGGCGGAGGAAGCGGGGGTGCTGCTGTCCATGCACCCGGACGATCCGCCGCTGTCGCCGATCCGCGGCTTGGGGCGCATCATGCGCAGTATCGACAACTATCGCCGCTTGATCGATATGTACGACACCGAGGTCAACGGTGTGACCTTGTGCCAGGGGAACTTCACGCTGATGACCGACGATCTGCCCTCGGTGATCCGCGAGTTTGGGGCCAAGAAGCGCATCAACTTCGTCCACTTCCGCGATGTGCGCGGCACCAACAAGAAGTTTGTCGAGACCTTCCACGATGAAGGCAAGACCAACATGCTGGAGTGCATGAAGGCGTACAAGGATATTGGATTCGAAGGCGTGCTGCGCCCGGACCATGTGCCGACCATGGAAGGGGACAGCAACGAACACGCAGGCTACTCTTCGATTGGCCGTCTGTTTGCCATCGGCTACATCAAGGGGCTGCGCGAGGCTGTCTACAACCAAAAAGGCGAGAATTAATTGTTCATGGCGCGTGGGGCGCGGCGTATTGGCGTCAAGCCCCACGCCCACACTGTTGACCCCCTTATTCCTCTTGCTTAACAGCGCCATTCAAACACATTCCATTTGAATACATTTGAACAGAAGGAAGCCATATGCGACGTCATCGCTGGTTCGCGATGTTGATTTGTGGCGGGCTGCTTTGGATCATGGGCAATGCCCCCGCGCCTTACTATGCCTGTGATGGTAGAGCGCCGGGGGATGCGTGCCAGTATGGCTACGCTTGTCGCGCCAACGGTACATGCCAATTTGATGAGACAGGGAACTTCGAGGATGACCCTGCGACAGAGATTGACGAGTCTTTGATCTGCGTGAACCGCTGAGATCTGCGTGATGAGATCTGTGTGAATTACTGGTGAACGATTAAGCCGGTGAATGGATGGTTGGGGCCGGGGCAGGCTGCGGCGCTGCTGGCGACGGTCACGGTGGAATGCGCGGGCATGGCCGCGGCTGCGCGCCTGCTGCGCCGAGAATTGCTCTATGCGCTCTTTTGGTGTGCGCTGGTCAATGCGGTGGTGCATTCGCTCTTTTGGGCGGCGCTGCCGTGGATTGCTGCCTGGTCTGCTGCGCGGCCATTGATGGGGCTGTGGCTGGCGGAGGCGGCTGTGGCGTGCATCGAAGGGGCGATCTATTGGCGGGTGCTGCGGCTGGCCCCGGTTTGGGCCTTGCTGCTCGGTGTGTCGCTCAACTTGGCGTCGTGGTGGCTGGGCAGTCATCTGCTGCTCCTGCTGGTGTAGCTGGCGCGCGTGCCGGGGGCTGCTCCCGTGACACTTGACAGAGCGTGTGCTTCACGCCATAATAGACCAACTGTTCTGTCCGGCTGATCGAGTAAGCCGTTCGGGGATAGCATGACCGCGAGCAACTGAACCACCGAACAATAGAGCGGGTTCCCTATTGTGTCATCGCTAGCGTTACCAGAATGGTTCACTGCGCTTGACCCGGTATTCCAAGCCTTTTTGGCTGGGGGGTTTACGTGGTTCATTACCGCGATAGGGGCAGCCAGTGTCTTCTTGAAGCGAACGATTAGCCGGGCGTGGCTGGATGCGATGCTTGGCTTTGCTGCTGGGGTGATGCTCGCGGCTAGCTTCTGGTCGCTGTTGCTGCCTGCCGTTGATCTGGCTGTCGCTCAGGGGCAGCCAGGGTGGTTTCCCGCTGTTGTCGGTTTTGTGTTGGGCGGCCTCTTTTTACGCCTGGCGGATCATTTTCTGCCGCACCTGCATCCGGGGATGCACCCAAGCCAAGCAGAGGGGATCAGCACGACCTGGCAGCGCACAACGCTGTTGGTCTTGGCGATCACGCTGCACAACATTCCAGAAGGGTTGGCGGTTGGGGTAGCGTTTGGCGCGGCCGCGCATCCATCCTTGGCTGACGAGGCTTCGTTGGGCGCGGCGGTGGCATTGTCGATCGGCATTGGCTTGCAGAACTTTCCCGAAGGCATTGCCGTGGCGATGCCCTTGCGCCGTGAAGGCGTTTCGCCGCTGCGTGCATTCTGGTTCGGCCAGTTGTCGGCGCTTGTAGAGCCGGGGGCCGCGGTGCTGGGCGCGCTGGCTGTGGTGTTGGTTCGCCCGCTGCTGCCCTATGCGTTGGCCTTTGCCGCGGGCGCAATGATCTATGTTGTCGTGGAGGAGTTGATTCCAGAGGCGCATCAAGGCCAACGGGCGGATTTGGTCACTTCGGCCACTATGATTGGCTTTGCTGTCATGATGTGGCTCGACGTGGCGCTTGGTTAGGCTGGGCACAACGGTATCGGGCGGCAGTGCCGCGTCGTGCCACGCAGTGTCGTGGCGTATCAGGTGGCGTTGAATCAACGTCATCCAATAGGGAGACCCTTCGACCCAGCGCAAGCGAGTTATTGCGGCTGGGTTGTTTTTTGATAGCGGTGTTTTGTAGAGGAGTTAGTATGTTGGAAGTGACGCCTGTCAAACTGGCGGGTATGGGGGCAATTCTGCATGAAAACGGGGTTGCTTTTCGTGTTTGGGCGCCCCATGCCGACGAGGTGTCGGTCATCGGCGACTTCAACAGGTGGAACGCTCAGGCAAACCCATTGACGGCAGAGGGCAACGGCTATTGGTATGGCGATGTGCCCAATGCACAGGTCGGGCAGGAATATCGCTTCTGGCTGCGCACGCCAAACGGCGAGACGATCACGCGCATCGACCCGTATGCGCGCGCGGTTACACGGTCGGATGGCAACGCGATCATCTTCGATACGAGTTTTGATTGGGGTGACGACAATTTTGTGATGCCGCCGTGGAATGAACTCGTCATCTATGAATTGCATGTGGGTTCGTTCACCGAGGATGCGGATATTGTGCCCGGAACCTTTGAGAAGGTGCTGGACCAAATTGACCACTTCAAGCGGATGGGCATCAACGCCATCCAGATCATGCCGGTGGCGAACTTCCCCGGCGAACGTTCATGGGGCTATAACCCCTCGCATATCTTTGCGGTGGCGAATGCGTATGGCGGGCCAAACGCGCTGAAGCGGTTCGTCAAGACGCTGCACAGCCACGGCATCGCGGTGATCCTGGACGTGGTCTATAACCACTTGGGGCCGGATCATCTCGACCTGTGGCGTTTTGACGGGTGGTATGAGAACGACCTGGGCGGTATTTATTTTTACAACGATTGGCGGGCGCTGACGCCGTGGGGCCACACGCGGCCCGACTATGGGCGGGAAGAGGTGCGCCGCTTTATCTATGACAACGCCATGATGTGGCTCGATGAGTACCGCATGGATGGCCTGCGCTTTGATGCGACCGCGTATATTCGCACGGTTAACGGGCCGGGGGATGCGCCGTTGGACGAAGGGTGGACGCTCTTGCAGTGGATCAATCACGACATTGCCGAGCGCTTCCCAGGGCGCATCTTGATCGCGGAGGATCTGCAAAACAACGAATGGATCACGAAGTCGACCTATGAGGCGGGCGCGGGCTTTGGCGCGCAGTGGGATGCGGCCTTTGTGCATCCGGTGCGGGCCGCGGTGATTGAGGCAAAGGACGAACTACGCTCGGTGCGTGCCGTGGCGGACGCGATCACGTTCAAGTACAACAATGCCGCGTTTCAGCGCGTGATCTACTCCGAATCGCACGACGAAGTGGCAAACGGCAAGGCGCGCGTGCCGCATGAGATCGACCCAGAGGACCCGACCGGCTATTTCGCGCAGAAGCGATCCACGCTGGCCGCGGCCATGGTCTTTACCGCGCCGGGGATTCCCATGCTCTTTCAGGGGCAAGAGTTCCTGCAAGGGAAGTGGTTCCGCGATGATGCGCCGCTGGACTGGCATCAGCGGGAGGAGTTCCGGGGCATTGTGCGGCTCTATCGCGACCTGATTGCGCTGCGCCGCAACCTGTACGGCTCGACCAAAGGGCTAACAGGTGAACATGTGCAGGTGTCGCATGTGAACGAAGAGAGCGGTGTGCTGGTCTTTCAGCGTTGGGCGGAGGGCGGCCCCGGCGATCATGTGCTGGTGGTGGTGAACCTGACCAACACAGCGCATCACGACTATGTGATCGGCGTACCCCATGCGGGGGTGTGGAAGCTGCGGCTTAACAGCGATGCCCAGCGCTATAGCCCGGAGTTTACTGGGTTTGGCGCAAAGGATATCGAGGCGTGCCCAGGCGAGTATGATGGTCTTGCGTACCAAGCGCAGGTTTCGATTGGCCCGTACAGCGTGCTGATCTACTCGCAGGACGCGGCATAGTTGGGGAACGGCGCGGCGGCGCTGTTTGAGAATTGAGAAGCAAAA
>CAZZNG010000152.1:0-12886 GCA_964655505.1 uncultured Litorilinea sp.
ACATCCGCAGCCACGTTGGTTACGTTGGTCCCTTCCGGTATCTCGCCCTGGGCCGCTTCAAGCGCCTCCGCCTTCAGGTCGACCAAAACGAGGCTCGCGCCTTCTTCCGCCATCCGCTTGGCCGCGGCAAGCCCCAAGCCCGATGCCGCACCTGTGACAATAACGACCTTCCCATCAAATCTGCGCATGACATTCCTCCTCGTGGTGACTCGTGGTGATTCGTGGTGAAACGCGAAGCAACAACATCCTTTTTCAAGCAGAATGCAGTTCGGTGGGCGTGTAATAGTTGAGGCGCTGGTGGGGCCTCTGATAGTTATACCCTGATAGTGATAGAAGTGAAAGTAGGCAGCCAAACCGGCGGCTAGTTCGGGAACGCGCCGAGGTCATGGCGTGGGACTGGGGCTAGCCATACGCTGAAAGAAATGGCAAGAGTTCTGATATTTGAACGACATCACCTTCTTGCCGAGTACAGCCGCATCAAGTTAAGTGCTTCGTAGATATATCTTAGATTAGATGTATAATCTAACAACACGACCGCAAAAAATGTTCTGCTCGCCAGGGTGGATCGTATTTTCTTCATTCCGTGTTTTCTCAAGATGTGTTCGCTGACAGGGATCGTCTCCTAAGGCGCTTTTGCGATGACCTATGAGCAAATTCGATCCTGACAGTAGAGATATTGTCTCTAGAGCAGTCTCGGCTCACGGGTCAGCGCGGAATGACGCGGGCGAAACCGATCTCCGCACCACAAGTAAGCTTGGTCAACAACGCGCCAGCAAACAACGAAACAACCATCTGTATCTACCGCGCACCCCACTTATTGGGCGCGAGCTTGAACTTGCGGCTATCCAGCAGCTTCTACTGCAGGAACATGTAGGTCTACTCACGCTCACCGGTCCCGGCGGCATTGGCAAAACGCGTCTGGCGTTGCAAGCTGCGGCCAACCTTCTCGACCATTTCGTGGATGGCGTCTACTTTGTTTCACTCGCTCCCGTACGTGATCCGTCGATTGTTGCCCTTACGATTGTCCAAACGCTTGGGCTGCACGACTTTGATACATCTCCTTTGGAGCAATTGCAAACGTATCTGCAAGAGCGAGAAGTATTATTGGTGTTGGACAATTTTGAACAAATCTTGGTCGCTGCCCCCATTGTCGCCAACTTGCTCACCTACTGCCGCCGCCTCAAGATCTTGGTGACGAGCCGGGCATCGCTTCACCTGTACGGTGAACAGGAGTTCTCTGTACCGCCGTTGGCCTTACCGGGGCTGGATTTTGGATTCCAAAATATAGACGCTGATGCCCCTGTCCCTAATCAACCCAGACTTGATGTCAAGGCACTGATTGAGTTCGCAGCTATCGAGCTTTTCTGCCAGCGAGTAAAGGCGGTGAAGCCTGATTTTGCCCTCACCCCTGCGAATGCTGCCGATGTTGCCAAGATCTGCATTGGCCTAGATGGGCTGCCCTTAGCCATCGAACTGGCCGCCGCCCGCATTAAGTACTTCTCCCCCTCTGCCTTGTTGGCACGCATGAAGCAGCGTCTAACATTGCTTACTGGGGGAGCACACGACCTGCCGGCCCGCCAGCGAACGCTGCGCGATGAGATTGCTTGGAGCTACGATCTGCTCACCCCCACCGAACAGACACTCTTTCGCCGGTTGGCCGTTTTTGACGGCGGCTTTACATTGGAAGCCGCACAAGCTGTCGGCGATGCCGATGGGGATTCGGGGATCGATGTACAAGCGGGCGTCACAAAGTTGCTTGACGACAGCCTGCTGAAACCGATGGGTCAAAATACAGGTGAAGATCGCTTTGGCATGTTGGAGACGATTCGGGAATATGGATTGGAGCAGTTGACTGTCAGCGGCGAGGTCGCAAGGCTTCGTGACCGCCATACCACTTTTTTCCTGGCCTTGGCCGAGGAGGCTGATCGGAAGCTCCGCCAGCCAAAGCCAGCACCCGCACTCCAACAGTTAGAGGCAGATGTTGCCAATTTGCGCGCGGCATTGGCCTGGTCACTGCGCGATGAGACCAACACAGACAGCCCGAACCGGGAAGCGGCACTGCGCTTGGTCGGCGCTTTGTCCTGGTTCTGGCATCTGCGTACGCGCTACAACGAAGCCCGCACTTGGTCTGATCGAGCATTGGCGCTGAGCAGCGGCAACGAACGCGGATCTGTGCGAGCGCGGGCGCTGCAGGCGGCAGGTCTCGCTGCCCAGATGCAGGGCGACTTTGCCTACGCACGCGTACGATTTGAGGAAAGCCTAAAGCTTTGGCGAGAAGTGGGCGATCCGTGGGGCGCCGCCTTTACCCTTGGTTGGCTGGCCTGGGTTGAAACCGTACCCGGCAACCCGGCGACTGCCCGCCCCTTGGCCGAAGCAAGCGTTGCGCTCTTCCGCGAACTGGGGGACGTCTGGGGCATCGCCTTTGCGCTTGAGACACTTGGGGCAATCACTAAACAACTGGGTGACTTAGCCGCCGCACGTAACCTACTCGATGAATCTGCTCTGCTCTTTCGCGAAGTGGAAGATATATTTGGCCTTGCCGATACGCTCGGCGAGTTGGCCGGCATCGCCTATGACCAAGGCGATTACCAGACAGCACGCACAGGAATTGAGCAAAAATTGGCCTTGCTGGCCGACCAATCACTTGTCGATGATCGATTCTTCCGTGCCGCCGCGTTGCATACCCTCGGTTGGATCGCCAATCAAGAATCAGATATCCAAGCAGCCACGGCGTTCTTTACCCAGAGCCTGACCCTGGCGCGCGACATTGGCAACTCGTGGTTTGTGGCGTGTGCCAGCCAAGGTCTCGGCCTCCTAGCGCAAAAGCAGGGTCACGATCAACAGGCGATGGCCTATCTCTATGAAAGCTTGGCCTCCGCCAAGAACTTGCGAACAACGCAGAATATCCTATCTTTGATTGGTTGCATCGGCGTGGCCGCCAATCAACAGCAGTGGGAACGAGCCGCCCAGTTGGGTGGGGCCGTTGAAAGTTTGAGCGCCCAGGCGGATCGTCGCTTAGATCCGATCCAAGCAATCGAATATACACGCGTCCTGACTGCTGTCCGCAGCCAGTGCACCAAGCCGCATTTGCTCGCCGCATGGAGGCAGGGGCAAACGTTCACCTTAGAGCGGGCCATTCAGGTTGCTAGTGCAACACTCAAGGCGATTGAGGATGCTTTCGCCACCAGACCATTAGCCTCCCAGACCGCACCCCCTCCAGCCTTGCCAGTTGACTTGACTGCGCGTGAGGTGGAGGTGCTCCGTTTGTTGGCGCAGCGCCTTACTTATGTGCAGATTGCCGAACAACTGGTAATCAGCCAGCGCACTGTCAATGCTCACGTCAATTCCATTTACAGCAAATTGGGCGTCAGTCGGCGTGAAGCTGCAATTCGCTTTGCGGCTGAACATCGTTTGGTGTAAGAAAAGCCAGCGATCTACCTAAACCGAAAAACGGAGATTGAGCCAGTACTCAATCTCCGTTTTTTTGTTCTTCTGAAAGGTCGGTCGAATGCGAATAGGTAGTGGGATAGGTAACTCTTACCGATGTGCCGTCGCCAGCCATGCAGTACACTCCCACAGTATCAAGAAATTTAAGCAGTCTGCGTGCTTGTGCAGTGAGAGTAAGGAGAAAAATTAATGTCACCCACCAACACCTTCAACTTGCAGCAAAGGCTGGTTCGCCGCGCTTTCTTGCAAGGTATGGCAGGCACCACGTTGGGGACGATGCTGCTCGCTGCGTGTCAGCCGATCACGGCGCCGGACCAATCTACTCCCGCCCTGAATTCGCAGGAGGAACAGGCTATGGATTTGCAGAGGATTGCCGTCAATGGTGTCGAGTTGCACTACCTAGAGCAAGGCCAGGGCGACCCTCTTATCTTCGTACACGGTGGTTTGGCCGATTATCGCTACTGGACGCCACAACTGGAGCGCTTTGCTCAGAATTATCGTGTGATCGCCTATAGCCAACGCTACTATTATCCAAATCAGAATCTGCCGATTGTCGACGACTATACCACCCTCGTTGATGCCGAGGACTTGGCTGCTTTCCTGCAGGCCCTAGGCCTGAAAAGCTGCGATATCGTGGGGGATTCCTCCGGCGCGTTCATCGCGTTGGCGATGACCCTGGCGCACCCTGAGTCGGTGCGTAGCTTAACGCTGAGTGAACCGCCCATCCTCCACTGGGTGACTGATCTCCCTGGCGGTGACGAAGTTTATGTGGAGTTCATGTCTACCTTTTGGGAGCCCGTTGGCGCTGCCTTCCGAGATGGCGACCAAGAGCTTGCCCTGCGCACCAGCCTGAAATTTTTCATAGGGGCCGATGTATTGGATGAACTTCCTGCCGACGTGCGCCAACCGTTGGAGGAGAATCTTGACGGCTGGGAGGCCTTTACCACGTCACATGATTGCTTTCCTATGCTCGATAAACAAAAGGTTGCGCAATTGTCTATGCCCATTTTGTTGCTGACTGCCACCAATACACTGCCCATCCACCAACTGGTTAACAGTGAACTTGTCCGCCTGCTGCCGCAAGCCGAACATGTGACCATTCAAGATGCCACACACGATATGTGGGCTGAACAGCCGGAAGCATGTGGCGAGGCGGTACTTCGATTCCTGCAAGTGAAGGTATAGATGTGGCAGAAGCTGTCTGTTTAGTTCCCTAAGTCCATACCTATCACCGGAACACATTGTGATCAGATACTGTGTGATCAGACACTGTGTGATCAGATACTGTCAAGCAACAGTTGGGAGATCTCTCTTGCGAAGTGATTCAGTTCTTCCTCGCCCGCATAGTCAATGATCGTGACATCAGTCGGGAGGACAGCTCGCAGCGGGTCCATATCCAATGTGCCCCCACCGCAAATCACGATTGCCTGCTCTCCTTTGCAGGTGCGATGCAAGAATTCAGCTACACGGGGGTCGTAGCTGAATTCTTGCACCAGGTACTTCGCTTGGCAGGGGATGATGACAGCTTTCGCAAGATGGGCCTGGGGGAGGGCCTGCTCCAGTGTCATATCGGGTAGTAACGGGACGCCATGGGCACCTGCCAAACGCTGCATGTTAAGCCCGACAACTTTCACGTGTAGCCCTGCGCGACGCAACTCGCTCACGAAGATGGTCGTCGGGATTTCTTCGAACCCTGCTCCCCATAGAACGAATACGTGCCAACGCGGCTGAGTCACGTGTCCTGCCTTTTAGCTTGTGAACTGCTCAGTCGTCACGTCGTTGCATCGATAGAGCGCTGTGTCGCTTCACCAGGCTCATCTGATACTTGAGTATAGCGACGTTTGCGGCCCATGATCTCGCAGCACACTCTCACACTGCCTAAGCACACTCTAGCCGTCGCACAAACTCTCTCTGCTTCTCTCTTCCTGGCTCGCTTCTCTCACCTTTCTCTCACGGCTCTTATGCTTCTCACAGTCACTTGTAACTGGCTCTCAAGATGTGATAAGCTTCTTCACACGTCGAAGTCAACAACCCTGCCCAACCAAATCCCTCGAGGCTCATGAACAATCATACGGTTTCCTCCCTGAAACAGCAGGTGCGCGCCGCCCTCAAGCAGTGGCATCAGAAGGATGCGACGACGTCTCCCCTGGTCGGCTTGTCGATCTTCCAGGCCGGTCTGACCACGCACAACGACATCAGACGAGCCACCAACCATCTGCTCATACAGGGTCTGGAGCGGATGGAACAGCGCTATCCGCGTGAGGCGATGCTTCTGCGCCGCTCTTTTCTCGACAATGAGAAGAATCACCGTCTGGCGAATGAGCAGAACGTCTCCGAAGCCAAGCTCTACCGCGACATCGATACAGCGATCACCTGGTTGAGCGAGGCGCTCCTTGAGTTGGACGCGGAAACTACGGCTGCACGCCAGGCTGCCTTGCTCCACAGGCTCGAGCCGCCAACCTATACCTGCTTGGTCGCTGTCGAGCAGCATCTCCAGCGCTTGGAGACTGTTGTGCGCGAGCAGAACCAACCCTGGCTGGTATCGATTGAAGGCATCGGCGGCATCGGCAAGACCGCGCTGGCCGACGCCCTGGTGCGGCGCATCATCGCACACGGCAGCCCAGCGGAGATCGGCTGGGTGACCGCTCGGGCCGAGACCTTTGACTTCAACCAGGGCATTACCGCGCTTAACAAACCAGCGCTTACGGCTGAGGCGTTGATCGCTGCGCTGGCTGCCCAACTCATGCCCGATGCCCCCCTGTCGCCTGAACGCGTCGGCGACATGCTGCAACAGCGGCTCAAAGCACAGCCGCATGTGATCGTGATCGACAACTTGGAGACCTTGGCCGACGTCAGGGGCTTGCTCGCCACCCTGCGCACCTTAGCCAACCCGACAAAATTCATCCTCACCACGCGCGAAAGCCTCTATGCAGAACCCGGTCTCTTTGCCTTTCCGGTGCCGGAACTGGACCCGCCGAGTGCGTTCACCTTCATCCGGCAGGAAGCGACGCAGCGCAACCAGACGCGGCTCAGCCAGGCAAGCGACGAGGAACTGCACCCGATTGTCGAGACAGTGGGCGGCAACCCGCTTGCCATTCGTTTGATCATCGGCCAAACCCATGTCCATTCGCTCAATACCGTCCTGGCGAACCTCAAGCAGGCCCAGGGGACAAAGGCCGAGGAACTCTACACCTTCATCTACCGCCAGGCCTGGGACCAGCTCGACGAGGGGCCGCGCCAGGTGCTGCTCGCCATGCCGCTTGTCACCCACCACGGCGCTACCCTTGCCCAGCTTGCCGCGATCAGCGCCATTCCACAGCCCCAACTCATCGATGCGTTGGAATTACTGGTGCGCCTCAGCTTGGTCGACAGCGTCGGATCATTGCAGGAAAGTCGCTACACCATCCACAGCCTGACACGCTCGTTCCTGCATGAACAGGTACTTCAATGGGGGTAAGTCCATGTCGAGTCCAACAGCAACGCGCCCAGCAGCGATAAGCCCCCTCTCCGCTTCGGCAGATACCTACTCAGTAGATCCCTACTTGGCGGATCCCTACCAGCGGCTATTTGTAGCGCATATCACCCGCAGCGCCGGTCTTGCCTTAAAGCAGTTGGATGACGTTGCGGCCGTACCGTCGCCGGAACTGCGCGCGCAAGCATTGCTCACGCTAGGCTATGCCTTGCGGCCGCGCCCCGTGTGGCCGCAGGCCAGAGCCATGCTCCTCAAATTAGCGCCGTTGATGGAACAGACAGGACACTGGGAGGAGTGGGCGCCCTTTCTTGAACAGGGGATCGAGCAGAGCCGGAAATTGAACGATACGGAAGCCCTGGCCGAACTCCGGGTTTGCCTGGGCAATCTGCGACGCAGGCAGAGCAAGCTTCAAGAAGCCGCAGATCTATTGGCGCGCGCAGCAGAGACCTTCCAGGCGCTCAATCTGCCTCGACGCCGCGCGGTTGCCCTGAGCCGTCTGGCGAACGTTGCGCGCACGCAGCGCGACTATGCAAGGGCAAGGCAGTTGCTTGACACCGCACGGGCACTCTTGCCCGCTGACGATCCGGAACTGGGCTACTGCTACTTTGTCCAGGGCCAGGTTGCCATCGAGGATCTCGACTGGACCGAAGCGTCCGCTGCTTTGCAGCAGGCCCGAACGCTTGCCGAAAGGCATGGAGACGCACGGATGCGCGCCCTCATCCTGCTCAACCTGGGCCGGGTATGCGAACAACAACGGGACTTCCCGGCGGCCATCCAGCACTATACGCAAGCGATGGCGATCTTCGACCATAATCAAGACCCGGTACATCTCGCTGTGACCCAGATGAACCTGGGGCTTGTGTATATGTATGCCGAAGCGCCGGATCAGGCACTGGATTACTACCGGCAGGCTGAGTCAACGCTGCGCAAACTGGGCGACCGACGCTATCTTGCGATGGTCTACAACAACCTGGGCATGCTCTACCGCGATCTGGGCCAGTGGGACGACGCCGAAGAGGCCCTCCATGCGGGCATTGCCATCTGGCGTGAACTCGGTGATCGACTGGCGCGCCTCAATGTGGAGGGTAATCTTGCCATTACCTACTTGCGTCAAGGGCGCTATGCCCAGGCCACGCAACTGCTGGAACGCATACTATGTGAATTGGAAGCGCACAAGCCGGATTCGGCGGAGCGTCAGAAGCTCTCTGCCTGCCTCCAGCCCTATCTAGCGGAAGCTGTTGCGGGCGAGCGCAGAGAAGGCCTCAAAGAGCGAGACCCTCTCTGCACAGACTAGGGTTTATCCACCACCGCCGGATTGACCGCAGCAAGCACTTGCCGCCGGGACCAGCGACGTATCCAGCGAACTATCCAGCCACACCGGCGCAGCCGCCATGATCACGGCAATCAGTGCCGCCAGACCCAGGCTTACCCAGCGACGACGGGTGACACGACCCCGTTCACGTATCATTCCTGCCAACATATCAACGTTCCTCCTAGTGGATAGAGGCTCGTTGAGTTAGGGGATCCCACCACTGACCGATGTTCAGCAGTACGCGCGTTGCCCCAGCGAGCAGGTTTTTGATTGCGAACAACACGGTTTGACCAGGCTCAACAGGTCTATGCCGGTGCTTGCATGACCGTGTGTTCGAGTACCGTGTGTTCGATTACTTAAGCAACTTGATTATGGCCGGGGCGGTGATGGGTTGTCGTCCATCAAACCCATCATTCCATCCCTCATCCCACCCATCAGACACGATGCCCAACCCATATCGACTCAGTATTCTGTGCCAACTGCGCGAGGCGGTGGGGCTGACCCAGCGCGACATGGCCCGTTTGTGCGGGCTGCGCGGCCGCCAGAGCCACCAGACAGCAGGGGGCTGGGAGCGCGGCACGATCACGCCCGCGGCCTCGCGCCGCACCCGATTTATCGGCTATCTTTGGGATCATCTGCGACTGCGCGAGGATATAGAGCAGTTTGAAGAGGTATGGGCGATCCTGGTTGAGGAATGGAATTGGGAGCCGATCAGTGATGCAGAGTGGGCCAGTTTTACCCACCAACAGCGGCGGCATGGGCAGCAGCCAGATGCCGGTCTGCCAGGGTTAAGTCAACCGGAGGCCAGAAGCAGCGTTGCGCCTGAGGCTGTTCTGCCCAGTCCTGACCCGTCGAGTTTGTCCAGCCAGTTTCAGCCAGGCGTTCTACCTCTGGACAAGCTGCCTGAGCCTGGCCCTTTGCCCCCCGGCTCTAAAATGCCCTTTGCACGCAATCCGCTATTTGTGGGCCGGGAAGCGGATCTCTTGGCGCTTGCGTCCGCACTCACCGTGGAGCAAACGGCTGCCGTCACCCAGGTAACGGCAGCCGCAACCGGTCTGGGCGGCATTGGCAAGACGCAACTCGCCAGCGAATTCGTTCATCGCTATGGCCGGTACTTCACCGGGGGTGTCTTTTGGCTGAACTTTGACGAGGCAACAACGATTTCAACAGAGGTTGCCAGTTGTGGGGGGCCGGGTAGCATGGACCTGCGCCCGGACTTCGTCACCCGCCCGCTGCATGAACAGGTGCAACTCGTCAAAGCTGCCTGGCAGGAGCCTGTGCTGCGTCTGCTCGTCTTTGACAACTGTGAAGACCCGGAATTGTTGGTGCGCTGGCGTCCGACGAGCGGCGGGTGTCGTGTCTTGGTCACCAGTCGGCGGCTGGATTGGGATCTGGCGATAGGCGTACAGGTTTATGCGCTCGACGTGCTAAACCGGCAGGACAGCCTAAAACTCCTGACTCGCTACGACAGTCAGGCGAATCGCGATACCCTCAATGCGATCGCAGAAGAATTAGGCGATCTGCCGTTGGCGCTTCACCTTGCCGCCAGCTATCTACATCGTTATCGTCGTGTCGTCACGCCAGAACAATATCTTGCGCAGCTACGCCACCCGCCTTTGCTGGCGCATCCTTCATTGCAGGGAAAAGGCATCTCGCCCACGGGGCACATACAGCATGTCGGTCGCACCTTTGCCCTCAGCTACGACCGGCTTGACCGGGCAGACCCCGTGGATGCACAGGCCCTTCAACTGCTTATGTGCCTCTCACTCCTGGCCCCTGGTGAACCGGCGCCTTACGAATTGCTCGCCGAGACACTGGGCATCGACCTCGCCGAGCCGCAGCAAGCAGTCAACTTTGAAGATGCCGTTGTGCGCCTGGCGGAACTGGGGCTGATCGATGTGCATGACGCGCGGCAGCTACGCATTCACCGGCTGCTTGCTGCCTTTGTGCGGGAAAGCGCACCGGCCCACGTACCCGACGCCCAGACCCAAGTAGAAGCGATTGTCCAGCGCAAGTTGGATGAGAACTATTTAGATGAGAACTATCAAATCAAGTCAGCATTGACCCTACTGCCCATTCAAGCACACGTACACCACGTCGTCGAAGCCGCGCTTATACGCCAGGACCCTCAGAGCGCCACACTGAGCCATGCACTGGCAAGATATTTATGGCAGCTTGGAAGCTTTGCCGCAGCAGAGAAGTATGCGGAACGTGGACTCGCCATTCGCCAACAGATATACGGCGAGTTGCATGCCGATACAGCAGTTAGCCATCACCTGTTGGGTATCCTGCGCCAGAAGACCCAGGCGTTCGATCAGGCACAGGAACACCTGCAAAAAGCCCTCGGCATTCAACTTGAGTTAACGGGCGAGTACCATTTCAATACGGCTGACATCCTTGTCAACATCGCCGAGTTGCACTGGACACAGCAGCGTCTCCCGGAGGCAATCGGGTGCCTTCAGCGTGCCCTCGCCATATGTGATGAAGCTGTGGAGGAGGACCACCCATTGGTTGCCCAGTTGACGATGACACTGGCACTCTGTCTGCACGACGGCGGTCGAGATTCCCAGCAGGCTCGTTACTACATGGAAGAGGCGCTACGTATCCGCCGTGAAAGGTTTGGCGATCAGCACCCCTACACCGCGACTGTATATATGAACATGGGGTATTTGCTGCGTGAAATGGGGCAGCTAGAAGAGGCTGACCAGTGCTACCAGCGCGGGCTGGCGATTCGGCAGCAGACTTTGGGGGAGAAGCATGTGGAGACGGCCCACAGCCTATTTAGTTTGGGTAAATTGCGCCGCGCCCAAGGGGAATTGGACACTGCGCAACAGTACCTAGAACAGGCTCTGGAGATTTTACTCCTTGATCAAGGCGAAATGTATTATCTGGCAGCCTCCTGCCGCCATGAACTGGGTGCGATTCTCTTGAGCCGCGGGGAACCGGCGCGTGCGCGGCCCTATCTCGAACAGGCCCTTGCCGTTCGCCAGGCGATCTATCACGCGGACCACCCGCACGTGATCAGTACCCGTCAGGTATTACAACAAGTGCTGGAGGCGGAGCAGACGGCAAAGGCAAACACGATGAGAAATTCGTCTTAGCCTTCCAGTTGCTTCAGAACCTACACCAGCCGCTTAACAACCGGCGGCGCGACAACTAACTCAGCAGATACGCCGCCGCCTCTCGGGTCAACCAAGCCAGGCACTGTTACCGAGCCACCCTGGAGGTACAAGCTGCGAATGTTGTCTACATCTTGCTTAGCAAGCCCATTACGCCACTCACTGTAATCCTCGAACATAATTGACTCGCGTGACTCGCTATGTGCCAAGCCCAAGACATGGCCTATTTCATGCATGGCGACAGAAGTTAAATTGTAGCCGGTCTCTGATGCGCCGTTCCACGGAGCGAGGGCGTTAAAGTGGATATGCCCCATCAAGGCTCTATTCTCAGGCAGCGGGTAAAAGGCATGGGCTAGCACGATTTGGTCGTTGTCAGCCGTCTGACTGAATTTCCCCATGTTCGGCGCAGGGTGCGGCTCATCTGAATAAAAAATAATCGTTATGTCCGCTTCCCCTTCTTGCAGGGTAAACGTAAAGTCTCCCCCCAATGCCTCTTGCCACGCATAAAAGGCGTCTGCAATCGCAGTTTTAACTTCGGAGGTAACCGGTTCCCCTGAATTATTGATGATCGAGTAGGTAAGGTTATGTCGGCCCCAAGGATTGCTTGGAATCGTATACTCGCCGGTTCTTTCCCTACTTTGTGGATCAGCGAAGTGGACTATCGTAGTCTTGCATCGTGGCGGCCTGTCTGTTGACATGAGAAAGCCCTTTCTTCAGACGGGGTAGTCTGCATCCATGTGTTGGGGTTTATGCAACGATGGTTTTACTCGATCCGAGATTTACGCCACGGCGTATTATGTATGAGGAGACGACAGGATACAAGCCCTTGTCGGAGGAAGGTTCGCCTGCATGTCGTATGAGCAACGACATGACGCTGCCCATACGACACAGACCGGATCGCACCCGTGCATCGCACACAGGCGAATGAAGCGCAGGCTCGGCGCGTCTACCGGCTGAGCCGGTAGCGATTGAGCCGGAATTGGTAGTAGAGGAAGCAGCCCAGGCAGAAACCGGCCAGCGCGATGCCATTAACAGCCGCGACCGCAAGCGACAACGCCCACCCAACCAGCGGGAGGCCAAACACAAACGCGGCCTGCGCCCCGACCAGCATCACAACCACCAGCGTACGGTTAAAGTTGATGAGATGGGGATGCTCGGTCTCCGCCGTTTGCAGCCGCTCGCCCCACAGCATGCGCCCGATGGCCGCGGTAAGACTCCAGCGGCGGCCAAAAAGCAGGGGCAAGAGATCGACCCAAAGCAGCGCCGTTGTCACAAGCGGCGCTTGTAGAACCGCAGCGGCAGTTAGACCGAGCGCGAAGACCCACCGATTCATCTGCACAATGGGCCAGGGAACACCAGCCTCTACCTGGGATTTGTCAACAATCGTGTTGGTTGCCATCGTATCGCCCTCCTTTATCATTGATTCGTCCATCATTGATTCGTTCATTATCGATTTGTCCATTGTCGATTCATCCATCATAGGTTCGTTGTCACACAACATCCGCTTGGGTGACAATGACCGGCCCCTTCTCTGCA
>CAZZNG010000153.1:0-6077 GCA_964655505.1 uncultured Litorilinea sp.
CGGACGAGGCCTCTTTTGTCGTTGGCGCAGTATGGGCAGTGGATGGCGGCTACACCGCGCAATAGGCTCCACCGCACTATCGCCGGTCTACACTATCGCCGATCTAGCGGACAGTGCGCAGGTGCAACAAGCTCACTGGCTCATTCAGATATGGCAATGATTTTTCATAATGGCTTTATCCTTTCTCAGCGAACTCTGTCCCACACAGAAATCTGGCTATAGACCTCAACAGCATCCAAAACGTGGAGCTGTTCGCCTAGCGGTTTGCCGTTTGCGCCGACAGTCACAAGAATATATTCTCTGTCATGGATACGGGCGAGGCTTGCCAGACATTGACCGGCTTCCCCCGTGTATCCAGTCTTGCCACCAAGAATCTCTCCGCCGGAAACTTCGGCGCTCTCCATGTGCGTAAACAGTGTGCTCCGGAAGGTAAATCCATAGGGATGCCGATTGGTTGGCGGAACACTGTAGCGACTGGTTGTAAAGACAGTTCGAAATGTTTCGTTGTGCAAAGCGTATCGCAGCAGGATCGACAAGTCCTCTGCCGTGGAGTAGTGATTCTCGTCGTGCAGACCTGTTGCATTCACAAAATGTGTTTGATCCATGCCAAGCTGATGAGCTTTTTGATTCATCAAATCGACAAAAGCCGCTTCCGAGCCGGATATTTTGTTCGCCAGTGCCAACGCGCTCTCGGCGCCGGATGGCAGCAGAATGCCATACAATAAATCTCTGACTCTAGCGATCTCCCCTGGCTCAAAACCAGCGATGACAGCATCCTCCGCAAATAAGGTGTGGAAAATATCTCGGGGGAGTTCGACTTCTTCATCCAAGTCTGAAGAATTCTCTATCACCAAGAGCGCAGTCATCATTTTCGTCAGAGATGCCGGATAAATACGCTGCTGACTATCATGCTCAGCAAGTATTTTACCGGAAGCTAGATCAACTAAAATACCATGCGGGCTGTTTAATTCGCCCAGAATACCTGCGGCTATGGTTTCTTCCGTTCCACGCTCGCTGTCGACAACGGCTGGCTGTCCGATATTCCCATTGGACCCCGTAGAACCAGAGGGGGTTGATTCTTCCGATTCACGCTGGCTGTCGATCACTACGGTCTGTTCTATGTCCCCACTAGGCACAAGGGATTGGAACTGTTCCTTGTCGTCTTGTTTGATTACTTGGCTTGCCATCTGGAATAGTTGGTTTGCCACGTGGAACAGAAGGACAAAAAGAACGATATTCACGAATGTGGCAAAAATCAATTTATTCCTTTTGCGGCGTCGGCTTCTGCGGATCGGTGCCCAATTGTGGTTCTGTGCCCTATGTGTCATGCCTCTATTTTCTTGCAAAAGAAGTTGCCTACCTTCCTGAGTAAAATAAAACATCTCTTGTTCAGCAGAGAGTGTACTGAACAAGAGATGTCGGCGATTTAATATTTGATTGTTTAATTCCTAAGAAAATCCTAAGGCACTATTGAGCTTTCCCTAAATCACAAGTGGCAGCGCAACCGTAAAGGTTACAGTATCATTAGCACTTTGGGCGGAAATTGTACCATTGTGCATCACCACAATTTCCTTTGCGATAGACAAACCCAATCCTGCGCCTCCCGTATTGGATGTGCGCGCGTCATCTAGGCGGTAAAACTTATCGAACAGGTGGGACAGCTTTTCGGCGGGGATCGTTTTGCCCTTGTTTTGGAAGGATATAGAAACCGCATCTGCCTTTTCTTGTGCGGAGATCAGGATTTCTGTATTTGGATGGCTGTACGCTGCGGCATTTTTCAGGATATTGTTGAATACCCTTGCCAGCAAAACAGGATCGCCGCAGACCGTCAGGCTCTCATCCGCACAAAGTTTGGTGGTAATTCTACGGGCAGAGAGGATAGGATACATCTCATCTGCCACCTGCACCAACATATAGTACAGATCGATCTTTTCTCGGTTGATCTTGAGTGAATTAAAGCGTGTAATTTCAAAAAACTCATTGATCAGCGTTTCAAAACGATAGGCCCTATCCAACGTGATGTGGAGATATTTTGTCCGCTGCTCCACAGGCATATCCGGATCCTCATTGAGGAGATTCAGATAGCCGATAACAGAGGTGAGGGGCGTCCGAATGTCGTGAGCCAGGTACATAACCAGGTCATTTTTCCGCTGTTCGGCTTCTTGCGCTTGTGCAGCCCGTTGTTCCAAGGTTTGGCGGACAGTATTCAGCTTTTGTTCAATGGCTGCCATCTCCGGGACCAGGACGATCTCCGTGCCGTTGTCGTCCAGCAGGGCATTAATCCCGCCGTTGATCATATCGAAGTAGCGCGTAAAACGTGTCAAAAAAAATCCCAACAGAGTAAAAAACGTTACGATCACCGCACCGAAAAAAAACATCTCGAAATTGGCGCGAAAAAACAAGTGATATAGCACAAAGGCTTCTTCGTATTCCAGATTCAATATTCTTTGAAACAGCGAGACCAGCAAATCCCCTACATTGCCGCGCCAAACCAGGATATATATGACGGCAATGAGCGCATACGCCATGACCGCCATACCAACTGTCTGAAAAAATATCTTCCGCTTGAACTGCCCGTATCCAGAATGGCTGCTATCTTTATACTTCAATTTTGTAGCCGACCCCCCATATCGTCCGAATATATTTTGGATCGCCCGCTGTTTCTCCCATCTTTTCACGTAAATGACGAATATGAACGGTGATGGTATTGTTACTTTTACTGTAGTATTCGTCCTTCCAAATTGCATAGAACAGATCTTCGGAGCTGACGACGTTCCCCTTGTTCTCCAGCAAAATGCGTAAAATTGAAAACTCAGTCGGTGTCAGCGTCAGTGGTTTCCCGTTTAACGTGCATGTGTGAGATTGGATATTCAAAACCAGTCCTGAGTGAGTTAAAACTGGGTCGGGAGCAACTTCCTGCTGGGGCGTGCTGTATTTTTTGTATCGGCGTAATTGTGCTTTTACTCTAGCAACCATCTCAAGAGGGCGGAAGGGCTTGGTGATATAGTCATCAGCCCCCAGAGTCAGCCCCGTAATTTTATCAGTCTCTGCATCTTTTGCTGTCAACATGACGACAGGATATGTGTAACGCTCTCGTATTTTCTGACAAATCTTAAATCCATTCATATCCGGCAGCATGATATCCAATATCGCAAGGTCAAGCTCCACAGTATCAATACAGGCAAGAGCTTCTTGTGCAGAGTAAAACTTAAAAACAGTATAATTCTCGTTTTGTAGATATACCTCTATTAAATCTGCAATTTCATGTTCATCATCTACAATAAGAATCTTGTCATTCATAAATCTACGCTCCTCTCCGGTGAGCTAAATGAATTATACAATTGTATCAAATTCAACAAATCATTTGTGATTTTTAGCAGGAGAAACTATTAAGGTTTTCATAAGAGCGTATCCCTGAGATGCTTGTATCTGGCAGATGACTTATCGCTGTTTTTGGCAAATGGAGAAGTAGCGCGCAATGGGCAATTCTACTTTTCGTGCTGGAGTCAGTGAGGTTATAACCAACAACCCCGCTGTATGAGCTACCTTCCGGCCGCAAACGGCAATCATATGGCATAGCCTTGATTTCCTCACCGACCTATACTGCTGACATCATTCCGCATCACCAGCCCCACCAAATCAAATGGCTGACGTACTTGACTTTTGTCACCCATCACTGGACGAGATGCCCGAATTCAGTTCGCGCAGCCTTGAAGCCCTACGCCAACCGCTCGAAGACCATATCGTCACCATCAGCCGCGCCAGCGGGTCGCTTGCCTTTCCTGCCGCGTTCATGCTGGTCGCGGCCATGAACCCCTGTCCGTGCGGCTATCACCCCAGCCCGCGCTGCACCTGCGCCGAGGGCATGGTCCAGCGCTATCAAAAGCGCCTGAGCGGCCCGCTGCTAGACCGCATCGACATTCATTTAGAAGTCGCCGCAGTGGAGGTGGAGAAGCTGGCCGGGCTGCCAAGCGGGGAACCCTCGGCAGTGATCCGCGGCCGGGTCGAAGCCGCCCGCGCCCGCCAAGCCGAACGCTACCGTGGTTTGAGCAAAGCAGGCATCCACACCAATGACGACATGCGCCCGGCAGAGGTGCAGCAGTTCTGCTGCCTTGACCCAGCGGGTGAACAGATTCTGCGTATGGCTGCCGAACGCATGGGCCTGACCGCGCGCGGCTATCATCGCGTGCTCAAGCTGGCGCGCACCATCGCCGACCTGGCCGGCTGCGACGACGTGCAGCGCGAGCATGTGGCCGAAGCATTGCAGTACCGCCCACGGATGGGATTTTGAGGGGGCTGAATGCCAACGAGAATTCTATCTGTTTCCGTAAATGACGATACCATCGCGGTTGACTTAGAGGATGGACGTTCAATTGCCATCCCGATTGGTTGGTATCCGCGGTTGGCCTATGGCCCCCCCGAAGAACGTGCGAACTGGCAGATCAGCGGGGCAGGTTACGGCATTCACTGGCCTGATCTGGATGAGGACATTGGGGTGGAAGGCTTGCTGCTCGGCTGGAAATCGGGCGAAAGTCAAGCGTCGCTGGGCAGGTGGCTGCGAAACCGCGAGCAGCGCAATGAAGCGTAGCGTCAGTGTGTTTATCTTCGCACACGAGATCTGGCGCGCCCCATCTGGCCGAGGCGTTGCAATACCGCCCGCGCAACCCGCTGATAGGATAAATGCCAAGGTGGCAAGCGGCGATGATTTATGCATGATTGACAAGCCGTTTCTCCCTATGCTATACATCTATGTGTAAACTAATCGTGTAGTTGCCCTTTCTCCTAGCTCCCAACTTTCTTGTTTTTTTGTTAAAACGTTTGCATTGGCGTTGAAATAGGATCGGTAGCGTGCACAAACGGCGCGTTACGTTACAAGACGTAGCCGACCGGGCCGGCGTCAATCGGGTGACTGCTGCCGTGGCCCTGGGCCGTTCTCCCCAAGGGGGGACTCGGGTCTCTGATGAAACCCGGCAACGCGTGCTGGCGGTTGCCGAAGAACTGGGGTACACGCCCAATCTGGTTGCCCGCGCCCTGCGCAGCCAGCGCACGCATATCATCGGCTACTACGCCGGATATGAAGCGCTCAATATGCACAGCCCCTTTACCGCGGCAGTGCTGCAAGGGCTGCAACGGAGCTGCCGTCGGCACAACCAAGATCTGATGCTCTTTGGCAGTTTTGCCAGAAATACGGCCAACAGTGTCTACGCAACCCTAGCCAGCGGGATGATTGACGGGCTGGTGCTCTTGCCGACCCCACAAAGCCCCAGCCTTGAGCGCTTGTTCGATTCACATTTGCCGGTCGTTACCATTGCCAACAGTCACCCCTCGGTCGTCTCTGTGTCTGTGGATGATGTGGGCGGCTCCCACCGCATCGTCGAGCATTTAGCACGCCAAGGGCATCGTCGTATCCTGTATCGCGCCAATCCCCGCGGCCATGTATCATCAACCCGCCGCCTGGAGGCGTTTCTACAAGCGGCCTCTGGTTTGGGAATGTCCGTGACCGTTCTCACCGCTCCCGACTCGCCCACAACGCTCTCATCCGCTGAACGAGCGCTCTTGCAGACCCCGGCGGATCAACGCCCGACTGCCGCGGTGTGTTGGATGGACCTTAACGCCTACGCGTTGCTCGACGCCTGCGTCGAATTGAAGATTCGGGTGCCGGATGATCTCGCCGTCGTCGGCTTCGACGGTGTTTCCTTACCCATCCGCCCGGAGCGAAAACTGACGACGATACGCGCACCTTGGACAGAGGTAGCAGAGCGGGCAGTGACCTATCTGTTGGATCTGCTGGCGGGCAAGGAAGTTCCCGGCGAGACGATTCTGCCTGTCGAGTTGGTGGTCGGCGATACCGCCTAAGACACTCCAGCGATTTGGCTCTCTTACGGCTATCGGTAGCCTCAAGTTCTCAAGTGAAGATAAGCTGTGACACGGCTGGTGGGGCTGTTTAGCCTGCCCAGCGGTGAATATGCGCCTACGCTCCATTCATGCCTATCGTTGCCCCGCCAAGATTTGTTCATCCAGGAAAGGAAGAGGTAATCGCATGCTGCAACGTACGACCCTATCGCGACGTCAATTCC
>CAZZNG010000153.1:6177-12843 GCA_964655505.1 uncultured Litorilinea sp.
AAAGGAAGAGGTAATCGCATGCTGCAACGTACGACCCTATCGCGACGTCAATTCCTGCAGTTGAGCAGCACCATAGGCGCCAGTGCGTTGCTGGCTGCCTGTGCAACGCCCGCCGCGCCGGCCCCTACCCCGACTGCGACGACAACGACCAGCACGGATGCCGCCGCAACAGCGCCTCAGTCTATCCCGGAACTGTTGGGCAACGACATGCCCGGCAGCCCCGACCACCCAAGAGGCTGGACAACGGTACTGCCCGACTTGCCGTCCGGCCTGCCGCCAGTTCCGGGGGCAGAGCCAATCGAGATCTCGACCACGCGCCGGGTGGACGCTCAAACCTCTTTCCCCCAAGGCGACAGCCTCGAAAATAACACCTACTCGCGCATGATCGAAAAGCTCTTTGGCGTGAAATTCACCGTGGCTTGGACCTGGTCCACCAACGATGAAGGCATCTCCAAGTACAACCTAGCCATGGCAAGCGGTGACCTGCCCGACTACCTGGAAACCGTGCCCGCTACGATCTTCGTGAAGATGGTCGAGGCCAACCTGCTGGAGGATATCACCGACGCCTTTGAGACGTTCGCCAGCCAGCGCTGGAAGGATAGTTGGGCAGAGTATGGCGACCTGCCGTGGACCTATGCGCGAGTCAACGGCAGAATCTACGGCCTCCCACGCGTCGAGGATCTTGCCCACAACGACAATATCCTCTGGTATCGCAAAGATTGGTTTGATGCGCTGGGCCTGGAAGTTCCAGAGACAATGGAGGAACTGCACGATGCCGCCCTGGCAATTGTAGAGGCCGACATCGGCAAGGGTGCGGCGGGAACGACCATTGGGTTGCTGGCAAACCTTGAATACGATCATACCTGGTTTGGCAGCCTCGACCCCATCTGGGCGCCCTACGGCGTGGTTCCCGACCACTGGAGTGAGGTCGGGGGTGAACTGGTGTTCGACGGCATCCGCCCGGAGATGAAAGAGCCGCTTGAGTTGCTGAATCAATGGTACCAAGACGGGCTTTTCCGCCAGGATTTCTTCACGCTGAACACCTCAGATTCCATCCAGGATATTGCTGCCAGCCGCTGCGGCATCCACTTCACCCCTTCTTGGGGCGCGTGGTTGGATACGGTCACCAATGATCCCGATACCGTATGGGCATTCGCCAACATTCCGACCGCGTCCAATGGCGTGCGCGCCCGGCACACGGAAAACAACTTCCGCGACAGCCCCTTCTGTTTCCGCAGCGGGTTCGAGCACGTCGACAAGATCTTCGCCATCACCAACTGGCTGCAAGAGCTAACCGAAGACTATGACCGGCGCTTCCATGGCTGGGAGGGCGGCGACTATGTCTGGGAGGGTGACCAGGTTGTGGGTGGACAACATGGCTGGATGTCCATGGCCCCAGGCCCCATTGGCACGCGCGGCAGCGGCATGATCGATCCCAAGCACATTGGCAACCAGATCCGCTATCAGCTTGACGAATGGGGTCCCATCCCGGAAGAAGAACGCGACGCGTACATGGAGCTATCCCTGGCGGATCCGACCGGGGTGAGCATTCTTCAGAAAGAGTCGCGTCTCTTCATTCTAGAGACAGCCGACCTGGGCAAGATCACTGCATTTCAGAACCTGCCCACGCCCACGATGGTGGATCGCCAGGTAGACCTGGATAAGATCCGCGATGAAACCATCCTGGGCATCATTATCGGCGAGCGACCAATGAGCGCCTTCGACGACTACGTGGAGCAGTGGAAGAGAATGGGCGGCGAGCAGATCACCCAGGAAGTGAACGAATGGTGGGCTAGCCGAGCCTAGTCGACGCTTGGCCCAACGTCATGGTAGGGCAAGCGCCGCGGCGCTTAGCGGTCTGCGGGGCTTGCCCAGCCGTGGGCGTCACCCATCGAGCGGCGACGCCACCCAAATAGGAAGGAGAGCACGGTGGAAATTGCCCGGAAGGACATCCGCACCCCTTTGGTTGCCACAGAGCGCCGCAACAAATGGCGCAACTATTTAGCCAGAAGATGGCCCCTTTACCTCATGATGGTGCCGCCCCTGATCCAACTGGCGATCTTCCACTACTATCCGATGTACGGCGTGGTCATCGCCTTCCAGAATTTCAACCCCGGGTTGGGTTTCGCGCGGTCACCGTGGGTCGGCCTGGCAAACTTCGAGTACATCTTCTCCAATCCTGACTTCAAGAACGTTGTCGCCAACTCGTTCATCATTGCCGTCTCCAAGATCGTCACGCTGCAGTTCATAGCGGTCTCGTTGGCGCTGCTGCTCAACGAGGTGCGCTCCATGTTCTTCAAGCGCACGGTGCAGACCGTGATCTACCTGCCCCATTTCCTCTCTTGGATCGTCCTGGGCGGTATCTTGTTGGACATGCTGTCGACCACCGGCATGGTCAACCGGGCAGTGGTTGCGCTGGGCTTCCAGCCGGTTCTCTTTCTGGGCAGCAACGCCTGGTTTCGGCCAGTGGTGGTGATCACCAACTTGTGGAAGGAGGCGGGATGGGCCACGATCATCTATTTGGCGGCGCTAACCGGCATTGATCCACAACTGCACGAAGCAGCCGCCATCGACGGAGCGGGACGTTGGCAGCGCATCCGCCATGTCAATATCCCCGGAATTCTCTCCATGATTGTTCTGTTGGCCTGTCTGAATTTGGGAAATGTGCTCCAGGCTGGTTTCGAACAGATCCTGACGCTTTACAACCCGGCTGTCTATGCAACCGGCGACATTCTCGACACCTATGTCTACCGGGCCGGTCTCATCTCGGCACGCTACAGCATGGGCGCGGCCGTTGGCCTCTTCCAGTCGGCCATGGGCTTTATCCTGATTGTGATCGCCTATCGGCTGGCTGACAAGTACGCGGGCTATCGCATCTTCTAGCTGCGGAGGAACGAATATGATTCAAGAAAAAAGCCTGGGCAGCCGCCTGTTCGATATTGCCAACCACCTGCTTCTCCTTCTGTTTGGCCTGGCCTGTTTGTTCCCAATGATACATATCGTGGCCGTTTCGCTGAGCAACCGGGCCGCGTCCATGGGTGGCTTCGTCACGCTGTGGCCGATTGGCTTCACCCTGCAGAACTATATGGAGATTTTGCAGGCAGGGCCTGTCTACCAAGCGTTCCTGGTCTCCGTCTATCGCACCGTGCTAGGCACGGCGCTTAACATGGTCATGACCATCCTGGCGGCCTATCCACTTTCAAAAAGCTCCGAAGAACTAAAGGGCCGCTCGGTCTTTATGTGGATCGTGCTGATCGCCATGCTTTTCAACGGCGGCTTGATCCCCTGGTTCCTGGTCATTCGCAACTTGGGTCTGCTGAACAGCCTCTGGGCCTTGATCCTGCCCGGCGCGCTCCCCATTTGGAACGTGATCCTGCTCATGAACTTCTTCCGCGAGATCCCCAAGGAGTTGGAAGAGGCAGCGATCATCGACGGCGCGTCCTACTGGGGAACCCTGATCCACATCTACCTGCCGCTTTCGGTTCCGGCCCTGGCAACCCTCACGCTCTTTGCCGCGGTCTTCCACTGGAACGCCTGGTTCGACGGCATGATCCTGATCATGGACAACGCCAAGTATCCCATTATGACCTTCCTGCGCACGGTGGTGGTAGACATGAACTTGCAGATCTTGTCGGTCAATATGGAGGATATTTTCAACCTGTCGGATCGCTCCATTCGAGCGGCCAACATTGTGGTGGCGACCGTGCCGATCTTGATCGTCTACCCCTTCTTGCAGCGCTACTTCATCCACGGCATTCGCCTGGGCGCGGTCAAGGGGTAGGTTCAACCGTGATCTAGTTATCGTGATCTGGTTATAGCCGTAACCCAGATATAGCCGGATGTAGCAAGCGATAACGCCATATCGGTGCAACGCAGTTCACATCGCGCACTTTGCCAATTTACTTCGCCAATGCACACGCAAGCGTAAGGAGAGCAAGTCGTGGGTACAGCAATCAAGGTAGCCGTGATCGGCGCGGGCAGCGCCACCTTTTCGCTCGGTTTGGTCAAAGATCTCTGCCTGACGGAAAGTCTGCGCGGCAGCCATGTGAGTTTTATGGATGTGGACCGCGAACGGCTGGAGATGATTCACAAACTGGCAGTGCGCTATGCCGACGAACTGGGCGCGGACCTGACGTTCGACTACACCTTGGATCGCCGCGCAGCCATGCAGGATGCGGATTTTGTGATCAACACTGCGTCGGTCGTGCCCTATCGCTCTGGCCTAGAAACACGCCAACTGATCCAACAATACGGCTATGACTGGGACGGCCCCAGCGCGGGCGAATATGCCTTCTACAATATTTCGTTCATGCTGGACGTGGCGCGGGAGATGGAGGCGATCTGCCCCGATGCCTGGCTGATCCAATCGGGCAACCCCGTCTACGAGGGCTGTACGGCCATTGCCCGCGAGACGAGTATCAAGGTATGCGGCCTCTGTCACGGTCACTACGGCTACCGGGACATCTGCGACATGATTGGCATCGACTGGCGCAAGGTAACCTGGCAGGCCCCCGGCCTCAACCACAATATCTGGCTGACCCACTTCTTCTATGAGGGGAAAGACGCCTACCCCTTGATCGATGAATGGATCCGTTCGAAAGGCGAGGCGTATTGGAACGATACTTCTCCGACCCGGCCTGTGCCGGAGGGGAGCCGCCGCTCCGGCGAACTGGCGCGGGCTTGGGAGATCGACCTCTCGCGTGCGGCGGTGCATATGTATCGGCTGTACGGGTTAATGCCCATCGGCGATACAGTGTGGATGAAGTATGTAGGCTGGTGGTATCACAAGAATTTTGCGGCCAAGCGCTATTGGTTCGGTGAACCCTGGGGCGGGCAGCGTTCCCACCTCTCCTGGCCCATGTATGTGGAAAACCAGGAAAGGAAAGTGCGCGAGATCGCACAACTCGCCCAGGATCCAAAGGCAAGCCTGATCGCAGCGTTGGGCCAGACCAAAACCCATGAACAGCAGGTGCCAATCATCGACGGCTTGGTCAACGACGTGCAAGGGGAATTCCAGGTCAACGTCCCCAACCGCGGCGCTTTGCCGGGTGTGCCGGACGATGTGGTGGTCGAGGTTCCCGCGATCGTCAACAAACTCGGCATCCAGCCCATTCGCGTGCCGCCGCTGCCGCCCAAGATCATGGTAACGCAAATCCTGCCGCATGTGCTCTCGATGGAGCGGACCCTGCTCGCCCTCAAGACCCGGGACCGCTCGCTGCTGCTGTGGAATCTGCTGGACGCGCCAGAGACACGCGCCTATGCGCAGGCAGAAGCCGTGCTGGAGGCGATCCTACAGCAACCCTACAACCGCGAGATGGATGCATATTATCAGTGGCCCGAAGGGTGGGAATGGAACGGCACTGCTCAGACTCCAGTTCGGGACGACACGGAGCATCCAGCCCCCGCGACAGCGCCCGCTGACTAGCCGAGCGCGCCGCGGCCTGGGCAAAGCTGGCATCCACACCCACGGCAATTGCGACGCGCCGAAGAAAAGAGGGAAGCTAGCCGAATCGGCCAGCATGGCGTCGCCTGCAGCGAGGGGTTAGGCGGCGCTGGCAGCCCCGCTTCCGCGTACTTCATAGCGCAACTCCGCGAAGCCTGTGCCGACCTGCCGAACCGACACCAAACGGAATGGCGGGTTCGTGACGCGTCGCGGAAACAACGGCTTGCCCTGCCCCAAGGTGACGGAGCCGACCTGGACGATGATCTCGTCCAACAGCCCCGCGTCGAAGAATTGACCGGCCAGATCGCCACCACCTACGATCCAGATGTTCTTCGCGCCTGCCGCTGCCCGCATTTCAGCGTGTACGGGGCGCACGTCCCCTTGGACAAAGTGCGTATCCGCGCCTTGGATCGAAGGGAGCGTCCGGCTGGAAAAGATCCAGGTTGGCTGAGTATAGGGCCACGGTGCCCCGGTTTCCGCGGCCACCGTATCACGATGGCGCAGCATCCATTCATAGGTTGCTGAACCCATTGCCAAAGCGCCGACCTCTGCGAAAAATGCAGCGTAGCCCGTATCGTCCAGGTCTCCCAGCGGAAACAGCCACTCCAACGAGTCATCTTCGGTGGCGATGAATCCGTCGAGACTGGTCGCCGTGTAGTATTGCGTCTTCATGAAGTCGAGTCCTCCTCCACTGTCGTCTGTGCCGCCAAACGATTCATTCCCCTGCGATTTGCCGGCGAATCCTATCACACGGGATATATGAGCGCAATTTGCTGGGTCATTCCCCCATATGGGTAGACCCTTGTGACGGGCCGCGTTCGGCCCCCTTTTTCTACGAAAATAGTACCCGAATTTCTGATCCACACTTGACAATTCATAAGTAGTGACTTATGATTCAACCATGCAGGACGCGAGTATGGCCGCAAACAAGATCTTCTATGCACTGGCAGACCCCAGCCGCCGGGCGATCTTCGAGTCGCTTGCGCATGGCGAAGTGGCGGTAAAAGACCTCACGGCGCGCTTCCACATCTCGCAGCCGGCAGTCTCGCAGCATCTCGCCATTTTGAAAGACGCTGGTCTGGTCACCGGGCGGCGCGAAGGACGCCGTGTCTACTACCGGGCGGAGCCGCGCGGGATGAAGCCGCTCATCGACTGGATTGCGCACTATCAATCCTTTTGGACGGAGCGCGTCGATCGACTGGAACAACTCTTAGAAAAGATGG
>CAZZNG010000154.1:0-5262 GCA_964655505.1 uncultured Litorilinea sp.
ACGCGGCCCGCGGAAAGGCGCGGCGCGATCTTCTTCCAAAGCAGCGGCGACACGGTATACCCCACCAAACGGTCGAGAATACGCCGCGTCTCCTGCGCGTGCACCAGGTTCTCGTCGATCTCGCGCGTCTCGCGCAGGGCTTGCAGGATGGCGTCACGCGTGATCTCGTGAAACACCATGCGCTGCACCGGCACTTTGGGCTTGAGCACCTGGCTCAGATGCCACCCAATGCTCTCACCCTCGCGGTCTTCGTCAGTGGCAAGAATCAGCGACTCGGCATTTTTGAGCAGCGAACGCAGCTTGCTGACGACCTTTTTCTTGCCGCTAGGTATCACATAGAGCGGCTCAAAATCTTCTTCAACATTCACCCCCAAACGTGCCCACGCTTCGCCTTTGTGCTCTTCGGGGATCTCACTGGCCGAAGCGGGCAGATCACGAATATGCCCCATGCTCGCCTCGACTTGATAGTCATCCGGCAGATAGTTGCGAATCGTGCGCGCTTTGGTGGGCGACTCAACAATCACCAATTTGGTCATAAACAATCTAAATCCAATCTATTTCACGCCGGGCCGAAATCATTCATGCGCTGCAAATCCCTGCACAGCAGCCATCTGCCCACAGTGCGTATCGATGTATATCGGTTGCGTATCCAGCCCCCGCACTTCGCTTTACGGGCTTGATACCGGCGCGATCCACGGTCGATTGCGGCGTGATGATGCACAGTCACACCCAACGCCGCCGAGTATAACACAGTCAAATCAGTGCGACAGGCTATTATAGGCATACACCAGTGGTTCACCAACAAATTCATCGCCTGATAAAAGAACATTCCAAACCCACTGGGTATCCGGCGGGTGTTCTTCCGGGACACCTAACTTCCGGGACGCTGCGAGCGTCCCAGAAGATCCGTCCGTCTGTCACGCCTAGCATCGCTCAGCATAAAACAGCATGATAAAACATAGACGTTCGCCATCGTACAAAAGGTACAAAACAAAAGGTGCAAAAGGATTCGATCTGTCTACCCCATTGTTCCCAGCCCAAGCGACCGAAGTCTGTATGAAATCGCCCGCGCGCGGCCATCTACGTCCCAATCGAGCGGCGCGAATTGGCACAGCAGAACAGGCCGTTCTGCTTGCCCGCCCCTCCTGCTAGTGCTATGATAACCGCATGAATACCCGTGATCTATTGCGTGAAGCGCGCTGTCATGCGCTTGAGATTTTGCATCAATGCGCCACGCCCGCCGGCTTCCGTGCCTCGGCACTGGCCGCGGGCTACCCGCAAATCTGGGCGCGCGATTCGGTCATGACCTTCTTGGGCGCGGTCGCCGCGGGTGACGCCGATCTAATCGCCGCGGGCCGCGCCTCGCTGGAGACAATGGGTAAGCACCAATCCCCGCGCGGCCTGATACAGCTCAACGTCAACCCCGACACCGGCTATGTCAGCACGGAAAACGCGGGCGCGGTGGACGGCAATCTCTGGTATATCATCGGTCACTATCTTCACTATCGAACGACCGGCGACCTGGACTTCCTCCAGGCGCACTGGAGCAGCATCGACAAAGCCTTGCTCTGGCTCGACTACCAGGATATGAACGAGTGCGGCCTGCTTGAAATCCCCGAAGCAGGTGACTGGATGGACCTGCTCGCGGTGCGCTACAACGTCTTGTATGACAACGTGCTCTACTACGCGGCCATGCTCGCCCACGAGGAGATGGCCCGTCTGCTTCCTGCGGATGCGCCCGTCTACCAGCCCCAGGTTGATGCAGCCGGTGTGCATGAGCGCATCAACCTGCTCATGTGGATCGACCGCTGTTGGGTCGCCACCCATTTTGCCGAGCATCTGGAACGGCTCAAGGCGATCCGCCTGGAGTGGTTCATGCTCTATCACAACATGGGCACGATCTCCAGCCGCCCGTTCTACCTGCCGTGGGTGGCTTTCCGCGAGTATGGGGACTGGTGCGACAGCTTTGGCAACATCTTGGCGATCTTGACCGGCGTAGCCGATGGGCATCGCACCGAGCACATCCTACGCTTCATGCGCCAAGTGGGGATGGCCGAACCTTACCCCACCAAAGCAATCTACCCGCCCATCTTTCCCGGCGAAACACACTGGCGCGACTACTATCGCAGCCGCAACTTAAACCTGCCCCACCAGTACCACAACGGGGGCATCTGGCCCTTCATTGGCGGGCTGCATGTGGCCGCGCTGGTCCGTCACGGCTGGCAGTCTGACGCGGAAGCCATGTTGGTGCAGCTAGCACGCGCCAACTGCCAGGGCGTCAGCCACGATTGGGAGTTTAACGAGTGGATGCACGGCGAAAGCGGGCATCCCATGGGCTATGCCAAACAAGCCTGGTCCGCGGCCATGTATCTCTATGCGGATCACGTTGTCGAAACGGGCAAGCTGCCGTTGTTCGACGATCTACTGGTTGCCAAACCGGCTTCGGCTGTCGCCGCCGAAGTCAATACCTTCACCGTCCATGCTGGCGGGGGGCCGGTCTAGCTACTGCGCCAATTTGGCCGCTGGTCTTGCAGTTGGTTTTGCCGCCGGTTCCGTCGTTGATTGGGTCTAATCGCCGATCCGGGCTTGTCGCGGATTGCGTTTGCCGTCTAACTTTTCAGATCAACGTATTGCTCAAATTGAAGGAGAACCCTCATGCGTAGCATTCTACGTAGTCGCCGATTATGGCCTGCTTTGACGCTCGCCGTGCTGTTGGCGCTACTGATCAGCGCTTGCGCCGTGCCGCCCCCGCCGCCTGCCACCGGGTCCGAAGGCAGTGAAGCCGCGTCAGGCGCGGCAGCCGGTGAAGAAGCCGCGGCAGAAGAAGGGCCTGTAACGCTCACCTGGGCGCTGTGGGGCAGCCCGGCTGAAGTTGCCACCCACCAAGCCGTTGCCGATGCCTTCATGGAAGAGCACCCGGAGATCACAGTCGAAATTATGTCCGAGCCGTGGGACAGCTACTTCACCAAGATGCAAACGCTCTGGGCCGGTGGCGATTCAAGCCAAATCCCAGACGTAGCCTTCCTCTGGCCGACCCCGCGCTATGCCGCGGACGGTGTACTCGAAAACCTCGACCCCTACATCGAAGAAGCGGGCTATGACCTGTCCGACTACTGGCCCGCGCTGCTCGAATCGGCCATGTACGAGGGCAGCGTCTACGGCTTCCCGCGCGATATCAGCGTTGAAGTGCTCTATTACAACAAGGACATCTTCGACGAGGCAGGGGTAGCCTATCCCGATGAAACGTGGACATGGGACGACCTGCGCGACGCGGCCGAACGGCTGACCGTGAGCGAAGGCGGCCAGACCTCCCGCTATGGGCTGGCCCACGAAGGCGGCATGTATCAACTCTATGTCGGCCAAAATTATGGCAGCATCCTCGACGACATGCGCAACCCCTCCGCCTGCACATTGGATGCACCGGAAGCCGTCGAGGCTATCGAGTTCTTCGCCGGAATGTTGAACGACGGCATTGCCATGCGCCCGGCCAACTTGAGCCAAGCCGGTGGCGACGCCGGGGTCTTTGCCAGCGGCCAAGCCGCCATGATCATCCAGAACTCTAGCCGCGTTTCTCAATTTAATCAAGAAGGCATGAACTACGATGTCGCGGTCGTGCCCATCCCCGAAGGCGGCCAACGCTCGGCCAGCGCGGGCGGCGCGGCCTGGGTCATGAGCGCGGCCAGCGACAACAAGGACGCGGCCTGGACGTTCCTAAGCTGGCTGCAAAGCACTGACGGCGGCCAGCGCCTCTACACCGCTTCGGGCGAAATCTTCCCCGCGCTGCAATCGACGGCACGCTCCGACGCCTTCCTCGAACTGGGCCAGCCGCCGGAGAACCGCCAAGCCTTCTTGACCGAGGCGGAAAATGCCAAGGTCGGGCGCTTCGGCTACTTCCCCGAATGGGACGAGCTGAACAGTTCCATCATCGGCCCCGCGCTGGAGCAGATTTGGGTGGGCGACGCCGAACCGGCTGAGGCGCTGCCGGCACTGTGCGAAACCGTGAACGCCTTCCTGGCTGACAACGGCTATCCGAAATAGGCGCTCTATAGCCAAGATCTTCCCGGAAGCTGCGAGCTTCCGGGAAGATCCCCTTCACCTGCTTCGACCTAAAGCGCTGTCACAAGTTGATGCGCGACCAGCGCCAACCCGCCCGTGGTAGAGCCGAAACGGTCCGAGACGACCAATCTGGCGTTGGGCGCTTCAGCCTTCAGCAGGCGCTGGAAAGCCGGGATCGACGATGAGCCGCCCGTCGCAACAATCACGTCGATCTGCGCCGCAGCAATCCCCGCATCCGCAATCACCTGGCGAATCCCCTGGCGCACTTGGGCCTTCTCTTGGGAAATCAACTTGTTGAATTCATCGCGCGCCAAATCGACCTGTAAAGCGTGCCCTGCCATCTGCAGCGCAATCTCGCTCGACAACTGCTGCGACAAGACGCACTTGGCCTGTTCAATGGCCTGAAACAAGGCGAAGCCGTAGTTCTTTGTCGCCAGCGTTTCCAACGCGGCAAACGCGGCCGGGTTGTCACCATACTGGATGCCGCGCTGAATCACAGAAAGGTACTGCGGTCGGGTCAGCATAGGGATCGTCTGCCACTGATCGAGGAACTCGGCCATTGCATCGGGAAACCGGATCGGCCTGCCGTCGTAATTGGTGTCGATGTTGGACTGCGTGCCGAAAAAGGGCGCGACCTTGCCGCGCATGATGGCGCTGTCCAAATCATCGCCGCCGACTAAGACGCCGGTCGAAGCCAGCAGTTTCTGCTCCCCGGCAGCGGTCGCCTGCAAGACGGTCAAATCGAGCGTGCCGCCGCCAAAATCAAACACTAGAATGGTCTCATCCCGCGCCAGATCCTTGACATAGAACGTGGCCGCGGCGACCGGCTCTGTGACAAAGGCAACCTCCTTGAACCCCGCGAGTTTAGCGGCTCGGCGAATCTTTTCTTCGGCAATGGCATCCACTGTCGCATCGTGGGAGAAGGTGACGGGCCGTCCCACCACGGCAGCGTCCACCGACTGCCGCAAGGCCTGCTCGGCCTGCTGCTTGACGTGCGCCAAGATCAAGGCGATCAACTCCTCCACGGTGTAATACTTGTCAAAAATCTGCGTGCCCTGATAGCTCGCCGAGCGCAGCGCCGTCTTGATCGATTGGAGCAGCCGCCCGCGCACAGCCACATCCTCGTTGATCACGACATCGTAAATAATGGTAATCGGGCCATCGGCCTCCCCTGGGGCGCGCTCCCTGCGTGACACAGTGTTCTCA
>CAZZNG010000154.1:5272-12806 GCA_964655505.1 uncultured Litorilinea sp.
ATCGTCCCCACCACCTTCTGTTCCAGCACAACCGGGCGGCCCGTATCCTCGCGCAGAAAGGTCTGCGCCGCGTCAGTTCCCAAGCGCACATGCTGCGCGGTGTCGATGTAGATCAGAGAGCGTAAATTGCGCGTGGGGCGATTATGGGGGTCGAGTGGTATGTAGGCCAACTGACGCCCATCATACACTGCTGCCGATGTGTTGGTCGTCCCGAAATCGATTCCAAGCCACATAAACGATGCGCCTCCTCTGTTGGACGTTTTGAACCCTGCGAATCCTGGCGGCGACAGCCTGTGTCAGCGCCCTAATCACAGCCGCAACCGTGACTACAGCCATAATCTCAGTTGCAGTCACGGTCACAAACACAGGGGAGAGCATAGCCGGTTTGGAGAGAAAATAAACCGGCCATTTGGGGGTTTTATTGGCTTGACATACGTGCTATACTGGGGCTAGGCAGGGCAGTCCTACAGGTCGCTTACAGGAATAGATTGCCCGCAGGAATCCCCACTGAAATCCCCAGCGCAATCCGCATCGAAAACCGCATCATCGCCACAGTGCCGCGACACAGCCCGCGCTACATCAGCGCGCGGGCCTGTTCACTCGTCACACACAATGCGCGTGCCCGTTTCCCCGGCCACCGCGCGCCCCAGATTCTCCGGGTTGGTGATCAACGCGGTCGCGTTGGGCTTGCGGCTCTGCGCCAAGAAACGCAGACACGCCTCAATCTTGGGCTGCATACTGCCAGGCGCAAAGTGCCCCTCGGCCAAGTAGCGCTGCGCCTCGCTCACGCGTAGCTGCGCCAGGTCTTGCTGATTGGGTTTGCCAAAGTTGAGCGCCACATGCTCGACGCCGGTGCTGATCAAGAACAGATCCGCGTCGAGCTGCGTCGCCAGCAGCGCGGTTGCCAGATCTTTGTCGATCACCGCGGGGATGCCGCACAGTTCGCCCTGGGCATTGCGCGTCACCGGAATGCCGCCGCCGCCCACCGCGATCACAACCCAGCCCGCGGCCACCGCTTCGGCAATGGTCGCCAGTTCCACGATCTCCACCGGCTGCGGCGAAGCAATCACCCGCCGTCGACCTCGCCCCACTTCCTCGACCACCGGCCAGCCCTCCGCCTCGAAGCGCCGGGCAGCCTCCTCGTCCAAAAAGCCGCCGATGGGCTTGGTCGGCTTGCCAAAGGCCGGGTCATCCGGCTCGACGCGCACCTGCGTGATGATCGTCACACATTGCAGCGGCAGCCCGCGCTGGAAAAACTCATTGGTGAGCGTCCGCTGCAACATATAGCCAATCGATCCCTGGGTGTCGGCCACAATCAGATCCATCGGCGTGGTATGCACTTCTTTGATTGCCAGTTCGTTGCGGCGCAGGCTAAAGCCCACCTGCGGCCCGTTGCCGTGGGTGATCACCACGCGCCAACCCTGTTGAATCAAATTGGCAATATGTCCTACGGTCTCGCGCACCGTCTCCCACTGGTGGGACACCGCCGTATGCTGATTGCTCTTGATCAGTGAATTGCCGCCGATTGCAATGACTGCCAGCGGCCGACTGCCCGCCTTGGCCTTGTCGCTCTGCATAGTTCCTTCTTCGCCTAGGCGTGCGCCCAACATCGCGGGCAGCGCTGCGTAAAATTCGGTTGTCTTGACCACATCGTCCAACAGATTTGACCTTCCGCCGCGCCTACTCGATGCGCTGAATGCGCGCGCCCAAGCTGCGCAGTTTCTCATCGATGCGTTGATAGCCGCGGTCGATCTGCTGCACATTGCCGATGGTCGTTACCCCATCCGCGGCCAGCGCGGCCAGCACCAGCGCCATGCCCGCGCGGATGTCGGGGCTGCTCACCGGCTGGCCGACCAAGCGCCGCGGCCCCACCACCACCGCACGATGGGGATCGCACAGGATAATCTGCGCGCCCATCGCGATCAACTTGTCCACAAAAAAGAGCCGCCCGTCATACATCTTCTCATGGATCAACACGGTCCCTTCGGCCTGGGTGGCGGTCACTAGCGCAATCGACATCAAGTCGGGCGGGAAGGCAGGCCACGGCGCGTCGTCGATCTTGGGCACTGCGCCGCCGAAATCCGGGCGAATGCGTAGCTCCTGGCGCGCCTCCACCACCAGCGTATGCGCGCGTTCGGGCGGCGCGGTCGGGTCATGCTCCACATGCATACGCACCCCCAGGCGGCCCGCAAAGATCATATCGATCATGCGCAGATGATCCGGCACAACCCCTTGGATACGCAGTTCGCCCGGCGTGATCGCGCCCAGCCCCACAAAGCTGCCCACTTCCACAAAATCAGGGCTGATGTAGAACTCGCCGCCGCCCAGCTTCTCCTGCCCGTGGATGATCAACGTATTGCTGCCGATCCCCTCAATGGGGCAGCCCATCTTGACCAACAAATTACACACATCCTGCACATGGGGTTCGCTGGCCGCGTTGCGTAGGATCGTCGTCCCCTTCGCCAGCGCAGCCGCCATGACGCCGTTTTCCGTGGCCGTCACCGATGTCTCGTCGAGCAAAATATCCGCGCCCACCAAACGCCCATCGGCTTGCAGACGGAATTGGCCGTTCAGGCTGAGCCGTGCGCCCAACCCTTCGAGCACCTGGATATGCGTGTCGATGCGCCGTCGGCCAATGTCATCGCCGCCCGCGGACGTGTTCACGCTGAAATGACCGTGGCGCGCCACAGCCGGTCCCATCAACGTCAGCGACCCGCGGATCTGGGCAAAGAGGCGCGCATCCGGCTCTACGTTCGTCACATTGCGCGCGCAGAGGGTAACGCTGCTGCCGTGCCAATCGACCTCAACGCCCATCTGGCCCAAGATGGTCAACATGGTTCGCACGTCGCCGATCTCCGGCATGTTGTGCAGCGTAATCGGCTCTTCGGTCAGCAAGCAGGCCGCCAGCAGCGGCAGCGCGGCATTTTTATTGCCAATGGGCTGGATTGTGCCTTGCAGCGGATACCCACCTTCAATCACAAATGCAGACATAATGGTTTTCCTTAAGGAAGTTCGTTTGGTAAATGGTCCAAATCACATGCAGAACTTTGCAGCACTTTACAAAACAACAGGCAAACAGGTCCGGCATTGTGAATTGTATAACATATAGGCCGCGCCGGACATGCGCAGCGAACCGGCAGCACGCATCAACGTCGCTAGCCGGTTCCAGCCCCATTCTCTCGCTAGATTCAAACGCTGTAACACACAACGCGGGGGCACACAGCAGCCGCCCGATTCTAGCAACTGGGTCAAGCCGCGTCAATCTGACGCAGGCGCATATTTAACATAGTCATAGCCCGAACAGGCGTTCGTTACACACAGCACAAAACTTCGTCAAATCCTACTGATTGTGGTATAATAACCCTCTGGGGATTCGGAAGAATTCCCCCGAATCGAGGCAGCTTGACCGCTGCAACAGAAGACGTCGTGAGCAGGATTACAGTGGATATTAGAGCAGATATCACAGTAAACATCGCGACCGATTCTGACTGTGTTTGAGTTTGTGCTTGAGTCTGTGATTGAGTCTGATCAACCATAACGCACCAGGGGACAGCGGGGGCCGTTTTGGGCGTCATTGAAAGTATATCGGCGGGCTACCGTCTTTTGAGTAGGCGCGTTGAACTGCTGCTGGCCCCGATCTTGCTCGACCTGCTGCTCTGGCTGGGGCCTCGTTTGAGCGTAGCCCCCTTGCTCAGGCGGGTCGCACAGTTTTACAACGACGCGGCCGCGATGGACGAAATGCCCAGCGACATGGCCGAAATGAGCCGCCAAGTCTCCGAGACATTGGTGGTAGCAGGCGACCAATCCAACCTGCTCATCGGCCTGGTCAACTCGGCGCTGCTCAAAGTGCCAAGCCTGATTGCCATGATCACGTCGTTGGGCCGCGGCACAGTGTACGAAATCGACAATGTGGTGGTGGCGCTGCTGCTGTTTGGCGCGTTTGGGCTGCTGGGCCTGTTGATTGGTGTGGTCTATCTCAACATGATGGCCCGTGCATTGCCCATCGGGGGGCATCCGCGGCCGTTGGAGCCGATGGCATCTGCCAAGCTCATCTTGCGCCACTGGGGCATGATGCTGCTCTACATTGTCCTCTGGATTGTGCTGTTGGTAGCTGCATTGATCCCGGCGCTGTTGATGACATCCCTGTTGAGCTTAATCAGCCCGGCTCTGGGGCTGCTGTTTGGTACGCTGTTGGCCGGTGGGCTGTCGGTGATCTTCTTTTACCTGTATTTTGTCAGCGCCGGCGTGATCGTGGACAACTTGCCCATTCATCGGGCCATTGCCCAGAGCTTTGCGCTGGTACGCCGTAATTTTTGGTCTACGTTGGGCTTTGTCGTGCTCCACTACATCATCGTACATGGCATTGCCCTGTTGATGGCGCAACTGGCCGACGCCAACCAAGCGGGCATGTTCGTCGCCATTCTCGTCAACGCCTACATCGGCAGCGGCTTGGCAATGGCCTTTCTCGTCTTTTATCGCTCGCGCCTGGTCAAGCAGGAGGAGCTAGCCCGCTCGATTGGCGCACCTTAGGCGCGGCAAACTCGTCGTCATAATAGGGATAATGATTAACATTTAACTACGAGATAATAAAGGGTCGATGGCCGATAGAAGGCCAACGACAAACCAATTATAGGCAGCCAATTCATCATTGGCCTTGAACGAATAATTGGTCTTGAACGGTAGCTCGTTGGATCACACAGGAGGCGACAGCAGAATGCTGTTGTCGAACACGGACCGGCGGCTTGGAATTTTTCGGTTTGGGAGGCATTGAGTGGCACAGGCAAAGAATACGAACTTCGTCTATGGGGCAGATCAAATCCAGGTCTTGGAAGGTCTGGAGGCTGTCCGTCGTCGCCCCGGCATGTACGTCGGCGGGACCGATTTCAAAGCCTTGCACCATATGGTCTATGAGGTGGTGGACAACGCCATCGACGAAGCCATGCAGGGCCGCTGTGACAAGATCACGATCACCATCCACAAGGATGAGAGTATCTCAATCAGCGATAACGGCGCGGGAATTCCGGTCGAGATTCAAAAGCAGACCGGGTTGCCCGCGGTCACGGTTGTCATGACCAAACTGCACGCCGGTGGTAAATTCGGCGGCAGCGGCTACAAAGTCTCCGGCGGGTTGCATGGCGTTGGCGTCAGCGCGGTCAACGCATTGAGCACCTGGATGGAGACCACGGTCAAGCGCGGCGGCAAGATCTACCGCCAGCGCTTCGAGCGCGGCGTGCCTGTCACCGATGTCGAAGTGATCGGCACTTGCGACCCGGACGATACAGGCACGACCCAAACCTTTCTGCGCGACGACACCATTTTTCAAGTGCTGGAGTATAGCTTCTCCAGCCTGGCAACGCGCCTGCGCGAGATGGCATTCTTGACGCGTGGCGTCGACATCACCCTGATCGACGAGCGCCCAGAGCAGCCGCATGAGGTCAACTTCTATTTTGAAGGCGGCGTTAAATCTTTTGTGCGCTATCTCAACAAGAATCGCCAGGTGCTGCACCAGCCCATTTACGTGGATATGGAGATCGATTCCACCCACGTCGAGGCAGCCATCCAGTACACTGACAGCTTTTCCGAATCGGTCTATGCCTTTGCCAACACCATCAACACGCCCGACGGCGGCAGCCATTTGACCGGCTTGCGCACCGCGGTGACGCGCATGATCAACGACTATGCGCGCAAACAGGGCTTCCTCAAGGAGAGCGAAGCTAACTTCACCGGCGACGACACGCGCCAGGGCATGACCGCCATTGTCAGCGTCAAGGTGCTCGAACCCCAGTTCGAGGGGCAGAACAAGCTCAAGCTGCTCAACAACGAAGTGCGCTACCATGTGGACAACGCGGTGGCCGAAGCAATGGCCCAGTGGATGGAAGAGAATCCACGCGATGCACGCCCGATCATCGAAAAGGCGCGCACAGCCTATCGCGCCCGCGAAGCAGCCCGCAAGGCGCGCGACCTGGTCATCCGCAAGAGCGCGCTGGAAAGCCTGACCCTGCCCGGCAAGCTGGCCGACTGTTCCAGCCGCAACCCGGAAGAGTGCGAACTCTACATCGTCGAGGGTGACAGCGCAGGCGGCACAGCCAAGCAAGGCCGCGACCGCCGCTTCCAGGCCATCTTGCCCCTGCGCGGCAAGATTCTCAACATCGAAAAGACGAGCCTGGACAAGGCGCTCGCCAACAAGGAGATCCAGGCGCTGATCACCGCGCTGGGCACGAACATCGGCGACAACTTCGACATCAGCGGTCTGCGCTATCACCGCATCATTCTCATGACCGACGCCGATGTGGACGGTTCGCACATCCGCACGCTGCTCTTGACCTTCTTCTTCCGCTACATGGAAGAATTGATCAGCAACGGCCATCTCTACATTGCCCAGCCGCCGCTCTATCGCGTGGGCATCACGCGCATGGAGAACGGCAAGCGCAAACGTGCCAGCGAATACGTCTATGACGAGCGGGCGCTGGAAGCGCTGCGCCAGGAGTTGGGCGAGGAGAATGTACGCATCGAGCAGCGCTATAAGGGCCTGGGCGAGATGAACGACGAGCAGCTTTGGGAGACAACCATGAACCCCGAACACCGCACCCTGCTCCAAGTCAACGTCGAGGACGCGGCCGAAGCCGACCGCACCTTTGACATGCTCATGGGCAGCAACGTGCCCCCGCGCCGCCGCTTCATCCAGACCCACGCCAACGAAGCCAGGCTGGACATCTAGACCGCAGCAGCATCTGACCGTAAATGAAAGCGGGGGGCACGCCATGTAGACGTGCCCCCCGCTTTGTTATGTTCATCCAATCTTCCCGAATGCTGCGAGCCTCCGGGAAGATCACTCCCCTTCCTTACTCACTCGCCCCCACATACGGCCCTTCAATCGACTCTGCCAAGCGCATCATCGCGTCATAGCGCGCTTGGATTTGAGGGTCGGCCGTGCCCGCGGGCCGATCTTGGCGCAGCGCCTCTACCTGTGCGTCATAGGCTGCCTGTCCGTCCGGCGTGCAGAAGTCCGGCGCTTGCGGCGCAGCCGTCCACGCCTCATCCATCTCCGGCGGCAGCAGCGGCGCGGTGAAGCCAAAGCCGTGGATCATCGGGTGATTGGGCAGATCGACCACAACGATCACCTGCGGCGTGACGGTGGTCATCATCCACTCCTGGCAAAACTGGAAAGCCTGGGGCATGAGCGTCATGATCACAACTTGCTCATTGACAACTTGGCACAAGCTGCCCTGCGCCTGCTGCGCGCAATAGTCCTCGGCAGACAGCCCGCCAAAGCCCCGTTGGTCGGTAAACCACCCGCCGCGCCCCTCGGCGAAGTCGGCGCTGCGCCCGCCAGCACCGGCAACGGGTAAATGCTCGGCAAAGGTATATTCATAGAAATAGCCGGTTTGCCAGCTCTCGCGCAGTTCTGTCCCCATGACCGGCCCCATAAACTGCGGGGACTCGAAATGGAACTGCATGAGGCTATCATAACAGCGGAAGATGTCACCTTCCGCGGTACACGCCACCGGCGGCTGCGCGGGCAGCGTGTCCCAAA
>CAZZNG010000155.1:0-12795 GCA_964655505.1 uncultured Litorilinea sp.
GAAGGCAACATGGCCCATTCAGACCAGGCTGACCACATTACCGTGTTCGACAGTGAGGGCATACGCGGCACAATGCCTGCTCATGCCTTGCACCAGCCGGACGGGCAGGTTTCAATTGACTTTGGTCAGGGCCTGCATATCCAAGTCCCGCTGGACATCCTGCACCGACGCGAGGACGGGACCTATAGGCTACCCATGAGCCTGCGCGAGTTGAACAGCAGGACGGCGACATCTGAGCGTGCGGTCGAGGACAGTACGAATGAGGAGAACACAGGCGAGGATAGCGAGGACAACATTGTCGCCGTGATTCCCGTCGTGGTCGAAGAGGCGCGTGTTGCCAAGCGCGAGGTTGAAACGGGGCGGGTACGTATACACAAGACCGTCCATCAGCAAGAGGAGCAGGTCGATGTGCCTCTCCTCCGCGACCAGGTCCATGTGGAACGCGTCCCCGTCCAACGCTACTTGCAGAGACCGGCAGAACCCCATTACCAGGGGCGCACGCTTGTGATCCCTGTGATGGAAGAAGTACTGGTTGTGCAAAAGCGCTTGCTGCTGCGCGAAGAGATCCATGTGACAACTGTGCGTGAACAAGTCAGGCACCAGGAAAGCGTGATGCTACAGCGCGAGCAAGTGACAGTCACGCGCGCGGAGCCAGAGCGCACGGCTCCTGTACATCCTGATCCTGTACATCCTGATAAAGTCACGACGCACCAAGACACACACGAAGACACTACAGACAGAGACACAGCAGACAGAGATACGGTGAAGTAGAGGTGAAGTAGATAAGAGGGCATCGATCCCTCTGATGGAGGTAGTCTGATGGGTAAGACAGCAGTTGGACTTTACGAAACATCTGCCGAAGCCAGGCAGGTTCTCAATGATTTGGTTAAGGACGGTTTCCCCCGCAACGACATCCACATCATGGTTGGCGATCACACCAATCGCCAACTACGTGAGTGGTTTGACGATCAGCCAGGTACAGCGGCGCAATCACAATCACAGTGGTCCAGCAGCAACGCGACCTCAAGGCTGATCTCCCTCGGCGTGCCGCGCGACGACGCCGAGAACTACGAAGAGGCGCTTCACCGCGGCCACGCGCTGGTTTCTGCATCCACCACCGATCAGCGCATTAGCGAAGCCGTGGACATCATGAGCCGTCACCACATCCTGGACATTCACGAACGGATGCGTGGCTGGAACGGCGGAAAAGCCCAAGGGAACAGCCAAACTCGCACCATGCAAACCGGCGAGGAGACCACCCTGCCCGTGGTCGAGGAAGAATTGCGCGTGGGCAAGCGTGAAGTTGATCGTGGAGGCGTGCGCATTCGTGCCCATGTCACAGAGACCCCGGTCGACGAAACCGTTAGCTTGCGTGAGGAGCACGTTCAGGTAGAGCGCCGTCCAGTTGACCGCCCCATCAGCGAAGGCGATGTGGACAAACTGCGCGACCAGACGCTCGAAGTGCGCGAAAGTGGCGAAGAGGCTGTTGTCGACAAGCAAGCCCGTATCGTCGAAGAAGTTGTCGTGCGCAAGGATGTGGATACCCACCAGGAACAAATCCACGACACAGTCCGGCGCACAGACGTAGACGTAGAGCAAATTAGCGGCAAGGACTGGCAACGCTTTAACAACGATTTCCAGACCCACTACAACACCCACTTTGCCAACACCGGACGCGCCTACAACAACTATGAACCGGCCTACCGCTACGGCTACACCCTCGGCTCACGCGCCGACTGGCGCGGCCGCAGTTGGGAGCAGATCGAGCCGGACGCGCGGCGGCAGTGGGAGTCAGAGTACCGCGACCAAGGTGCTTGGGAAGACTTCAAGGATGCCGTGCGCCACGGCTGGCAGCGGGTAACCAGCTAAGGCTACCCCACGCTCAATCCGAGCATCATGAACCGAAAACGAGTGAGAACCTGCCGGTCTGCCTTCGAGTAGACTGGCAGGTTGCCGTTTACATGCAAAAAACAACACAGCCAGCAAAGGCATCGCAGCATAACCGGGCCGCTCTAACCGTTATTCCTAGCCCTGGCACCACACTTGTTACGAAAGTATGTTCTATGGTAAACTGTCACCGGCGCAGAGCGCGCTCCACGAAAAAAGACAAACCATGGAACAACCCGACATCTACGTATCCAATCTCAGCAAAACTTACGTCGTCCCCATTCGCGAAGCCGGGTTTTTGGCCGCCGCACGCAGCCTCTTTGCGCGGCGCAGCCGCCATGTCAGAGCCGTCGATAATATCGATTTCAGCGTCGAGCCGGGCGAGGTGGTGGGTTTCCTCGGCCCTAATGGCGCGGGCAAGACCACCACACTCAAGATGCTCTCCGGCCTGCTCTATCCTACGGACGGCACTGTGCGCGTCTTGGGCCACGAACCATCCAAACGCGCCGCCGGCTTTCTCAGCCAGATCACGCTGGTCATGGGCAACCGCAACCAGCTTCAGTGGGACATTCCCTGCATCGACTCGTTTGAAGTAAACCGCGTCATCTACCGCATCCCGCGGCAGCAGTTCCGACAGACCCTCGACGAACTAGTAGACCTGCTCGATCTGGGCGATTTGCTCAGCAAGCCTGTGCGCAATCTCTCGCTTGGCGAACGCATGAAGTGTGAAATTGCCGCTTCCTTGCTCCACCGCCCGCGCGTGCTTTTTCTGGACGAGCCGACGTTGGGCCTCGACGTGACCATGCAGCGGCGCATCCGCCAGTTCATCCGTGAATACAATCGCCTCTACCATTCAACCATCCTGCTCACGAGCCACTACATGGCCGATGTCGAAGCACTCTGCCGCCGCGTCGTCGTCATTCACCACGGTCGTATCCTTTTCGACGGCGAACTGAGCGACCTAGTGTCCCGCTTTTCCCCCCACAAGACCATCGCGGTCGAATTGCAGCGCAACGGCATCGATCTCTCAGCCTACGGCGAGGTGATCGAGCAAACTGGCCTATCAGCCAAGCTGCGCATCCCAAAGGCCAACGCCCCCGAAGTTACTGGGCGGCTCTTGGCCGACTTACCCGTGGCCGACCTCACCATCGAAGACCCTTCCATCGACGAAGTGATCGAACAGGTCTTTGCCCTGCCCGACTCGCCCGCTCAACCAGCCAAACCACAAGCGGCTGGCGCTGCCGGACAGCTCGAAGCAGGACAGGTCGAGACCGAGCCAACCGACACCGGCCCCATCGAAGAGGCAGCCAAGCCATGAGCCTCCTGAACCACTACGCCGCCGTCTACTGGGTGCAGCTTAAGACCCAACTCGCCGTCCAGTTTCAATACCGCGTCGCCATGCTCATCTGGATGATCGGCATGGTTCTGGAGCCAGTGATGTATCTCGTCGTCTGGAGCACTGTCGCGCACGCGCGCGGCGGCAGCGTGGCAGGCTATGACGCGCCAGCCTTTGCCGCCTATTACATCATCATGATGGCCGTCAACCACGTCACCTTCACCTGGATCATGTGGGAATATGAGTACTACATCCGTGAAGGAACCTTGTCCGGCCTGCTCCTGCGCCCCATCCACCCCATCCATCGCGACATTGCCGACAACCTGGCCTATAAAATCCTGACCGGCGCAGTGCTGCTCCCCATTGCCCTAACGCTTTGGATTGTGTTTGATGCGCGCGCCGACACCAACCTGACCAATATCCTGCTCTTCATTCCCGCGCTGCTGCTGGCGGCTCTCCTGCGCATCCTCATGGAGTGGACCCTGGCAATGGCCGCCTTTTGGATGACCCGCGTCGCCGCGATCAACCAGCTCTACGCTGTCATCTCCTACTTCTTCTCTGGCTGGATCGCGCCGCTGGATCTCTTCCCGCCCATCATTCGCCAGATCTCCTTTCTGCTGCCCTTCCGCTGGACGATCAACTTCCCCATCGAACTCGTACTTGGGCGGCTGAGTGGGCCAGAAATTGCGCTGGGGGTGGTCGCCCAACTCTGCTGGATCGGTGTCGCCCTCTTCGTGCTCGGCCAAGTCTGGCAGCGCGGCGTCAAGCGCTTCTCTGCCGTCGGCGCATAGAACCCAAACGCATGGAACCCCAGAGGAGATGCCTATGACAACCTTGGCACGCATCACCTACGCCTATCTGCGCGTCGGCATACTGAACGAACTACAATACCGCGCCAACTTCTGGGCCAACCTCTTGCAGTCGTTTCTGGGGTTGGCGACTGCCCTAGGTGGGCTGGGCGTCGTCTTTTACCATACCGACAACCTCGGCGGCTGGCGCGGTCACGAACTAGCGGCCCTTGTCGGCGTATTCTTTCTCATGCGCGGCACCATTCGCATTTTGATCCAACCGAGCATGGAAGCCTTCATGGACAGCGTGCGCAAAGGCACATTGGACTATGTGCTGCTCAAGCCTGCCGACGGCCAACTCTTGGTCAGCGTACAGCGCGTCTCGCTCTGGTCGCTCTTCGATATGGCCCTGGGCGTTGGCGTGATCGTCGTGGCGTTGATCAGCGGCGGCGTAACGGTTGGCCCGGCGCACATTCTGGCCGCGCTGCTTACGCTCTTCAGCGGCACGCTCATTGTCTACAGTTTTTATCTGATGCTGGCGACATGTGCCTTTTGGTTCATCAAGATCGAGAACATCCTCGTCATCTTCATGAGCATGTACCAAGCAGGACGCTGGCCCGTAGGCATCTACCCCCAAATGCTGCAAATTATCCTCACCTTCTTGGTTCCCGTCGCCTTTGCCGTCACCGTTCCGGCTGAAGCGCTGGTGGGGCGCATGAACGTAGGCGGCCTGCTGCTCTCCACACTGCTAGCCCTAATTCTCCTAACCGTAGCGCGCTGGTTCTGGCGCTTTGGTGTGCGCCACTACGCAGGCGCTTCAGCATAGCGCCGCCCGTTGCAACCATGCACCCGCATAGCCTGCCAATAACGACCCAACGACCTACCGGCAACTGTAGTCTAGCTCTTATCCAATACCCCCGCGCCCTGCTAAATTGGAACAACTAGATCGAAGCACATGAGCAGCGCAGAGGCCCCATCCGCCGAGTTCGCAATTTTCCGCCGAGTTCTCTATGCCAGACTGCGACATTGTAATCGTTGGCGCAGGCCACAACGCCCTGGTGTGTGGCGGCTATCTCGCTGCAGCGGGCTACAAAGTGATCTTGGTGGAACGACGCCACACCGTCGGCGGCGCAGTAGTCACCGAAGAGATCATCCCCGGCTACAAATTCGACCTGGGCGGCTCGGCGCACATCTTGATCCATCACACCCCCATCGTCCAAGACCTCCAACTGACACGCTATGGTCTGGAGTATATCGACGTCGATCCGCTCTTTTTTGCGCCCTTCCCCGATGGCTCCCATCTCATCATCTGGCAAGACCTAGACCGCACCTGCCATGAGATCGCCCGCATCAGCCCGCCGGATGCCGATGCATACCGCCGCTTTGTACAGGAGTGGGAACCGCTAGCGCAGGGCATGGTCAACGCCTTTCTCGCGCCGCCCACGCCTGGCAACTTGTGGCGCAACCTCATCCGCAAGACCAGCCGCAAACAAGAGCGCTGGCTGCGCCTGACTGCCATCCTAGGCGGTTATGGCCCGCTTCTGCGCCAAACCTTTCGCGATCCGCGCATCCAAGCCGTCATCGGCTGGATGGCGGCACAGTCTGGCCCGCCGCCGGGCGAACCCATGTCCGCGCCCTTCGCCCTCTGGCATCCCATGTACCACCACAGCGGGCTGAAACGGCCCCGCGGCGGCTCCGGCATGTTGACCCAGGCGCTGGCCCGCATGATCCAGGCCCACGGCGGCCACATCATCGCCGGTGCGCCCGTTGCCCGCATCGTCACGCGTCAAGGCCGCGCCGTCGGTATCGAAACCACTGGCGGCATCTCCATCTCGGCGCGCGCCGTCGTCTCCGGCGCGCACATTCACACCACCCTTAAACTGCTCGACGCGTCATCCATCTCCCCCGAAAAAGAGGCCCTGCTTAGGCAGAGCCGCATCGGCAACGGCTTTGGCATGATGGTGCGATACGCCCTGGCCGAGCTGCCCAATTACCGCGCGTGCCCTTCACCGCTGGACGGCAGCCCCGGCCCCCAACATCGTGCCATGCAGTTCATCTGCCCCGATCTGCATTACCTAGAACGTGCCTATGGCGATTACCTGGGCGGCAGGCCATCCACCGACCCCGCATTGATCGCCATGACCTTCTCCGCGGTCGATCCTTCGCTTGCGCCGCCGGGCCGTCACACCCTCTTCTTATGGGGCCAATACTACCCCTACGAATTGGCCGATGGCGCAAGTTGGGACAAAATCGGGGACGTAGTGGCCGACAGAATGCTCGACAAACTCACCGAATACGCGCCCAACGTGCGCGACGCAGTCGTGGGCCGCCTGGTCGAGCACCCGCTCTATCTAGAACGTGAACTGGGATTGCTGCGCGGCAATGTCATGCATCTGGAAATGTCCATTGATCAAATGTTCATGCTGCGCCCGGCCATCACCATGGCAAATTACCGCGGCCCGCTGCCTGGGTTATACTTGACTGGGGCCAGCACCCACCCCGGCGGCGGCATCATGGGCGCGGCTGGACGCAACGCAGCCATCGTCGTGCGCCGCGATCTCGACCGGCGACGCATTTAACTGTCAAAACAATCCATACCCATACATCACATACCCATACATACAGAGGAGAGCATAGAATGGCTGACCCAAAGCAGACGACACTGGTTCGTCTGTCTGTCAAAGATGGCGAAACCTACAGCGGAGAGATGCCGCTGAACGATGTTGTACATCTAGCGTTGGATCGCCTGCTGCCCCATGAAATCCTGACCAACCACAGGCTTTCAGTCTACAAGGGCGACGATCTGATCTACCCGGACATGTTTCTCTACGAAATCGTAGCCCATTACGGCGATGCCGATTTCACCGTCGTGGCAGACGAGCTAAACATGGCGGAAACGCGCCCCTTTACCAACTACGGCTTCGATCATCTCGCCATCGCCCTGGAAGACCGCGCCGCGGCCAAACGCCTCTTTGCCGAGGGACTCGGCATGCAGGTTGTGCGCGATGACGAGCATTTGACCGTCGTCACCAGCGGCAACACCGCGCTCTTCCTCTTTGACTTCAACCCAGACGCGCCGCTCGCGCCGCCTGCACCCAGCCGCATCCACCATCTAGGCTTTGTCGTGGACGATCTCGAAGCAGCCGCGGCCCACCTAAAGCGCAGTTTCCCAGAGTTCCTGGGCGACTTCACGCTTCTAGAGCGCGTCGAGCGCTGGAGTCTGTACGGCCATGTTCAGATTGGGTCGATCCGCTTCATGCTGCAACTGAGCCAGATCAAGCCTCAGTTCCGCGGGCTGACAACCCCCATTGCCCGCCAAGCCGCAGACCAACTTTACGACTACGCCAGCCAGGACTACGGCGTCCGTCTCGGCTAATGTCTCAACCAAGCGCCCGCCCCATCTACACGATAGCAGGCTGGATGATTGCAGCCTGGGCACTCGGCATGATCTCCCTGCCCATTTTGCTGTGGACAGTGGGACCGCGGGCGCTGCCGTTGGCCGTCACCTTCAATGTCTGTCTGCTGGCGCTCGCAGTCAGCCTGCTCCTTGTGCAGCACGCGTCCGCGCGGCCAGCCGCGCGCGTCATCGCCACCACCCTGTTTGGCGCTTGGCTTGTCGAATGGCTCGGCAGCACCACTGGCTTTCCCTTCGGCCACTACCACTACACGGAAAGGCTGCAGCCGCAGCTCGGCGGCGTGCCCCTGCTCATCCCCCTCGCCTGGCTCATGATGCTGCCGAGCGCATGGGTAATCGGCGCGCTGTTAACGCCCGCCAATCGGTTCGCCCACGCGCTAGTCAGCGCCGCCGCGTTCACTGCCTGGGATCTCTTTCTCGATCCGCAAATGGTCGGCTGGCACTTCTGGCAGTGGCAGATGCCTGGGGGCTACTTCGGCATCCCCTGGATCAACTTCGTTGGCTGGTTCGCCGCTGCCTTTCTGTTGACCCTAGCCGCGCACCCGCCCCGTCTGCCCGTCAAGCCGCTCCTGCTTGTCTACACGATTACCTGGCTGCTGCAATCGATAGGCTTGGCCTTCTTTTGGGCCATGCCCGGCCCAGCCCTCTGCGGCTTTGTGGGCATGGGGGCGTTCGCGCTGGCGGCTTGGCGGCGCTACCAGCAGCAGCCTGGCTCGAGCGCGCACCGCCCGGTCTGGCACACCGCGTCAGAGCGAGTGGCAAAATGAAGCGTGTTGGACAGGCATTGTTGTGGACCCTCACCGCGTTTGTCGTCGGGGCCATGCCCTTCTCTCTTTGGATTGGGCACTGGTGGCTTGGCCGCGACATCCGCCAGGTCGGCGACGGCAACCCAGGCGCGACCAACGTCTGGCGCGCAGGCGGCCGCGTGGCCGCGGCAGTGGCGCTGCTGCTGGACATGCTCAAGGGCGCACTGCCTGTGGGCCTGGCCCGTGCCACTTCCCTGGATGACAGCGTATGGCTTGCACCGATCGCGCTTGCGCCGGTCTTGGGCCATGCGGCCTCGCCCTTCATGGGTGGGCGCGGGGGCAAGGCCGTCGCGGTCACCGGCGGCGTCTGGGCCGGTTTGACCACCTGGGAAGGCCCCACCATTGGCGGCTGCGCCCTGGCCCTGTTCACCCGCTTGCTGGGGGCCAATGGCCGCGCGGTGATGGCCGCGCTGGTGACCATGCTGCTCTATCTGCTGCTGACGCCGCCCCGCTGGAACCGTTTGATTCAACGCCCCGCCCTGCGCACCATCGCCGCGGTCGGCCTGGGCAACTTAGCCATCGTCGCTTGGAAGCACCAGCGCGATCTATATGCCCGCCCATGAGTGCTGCCCTCATGCAACTGCTGTGGGCGATAGCCGCCCTTGCAACCCTTCTCCTGCTTATCATGTGGGCCATTGCATGGCACAATGCACGCTACTTTCCGCGCCTGGCCGCGCCCCCCGCGTCAGCGCCTGCTCGCCCCTTGCCCATTGTGTCCATCTTGATCCCCGCGCGCAACGAAGCAGAGACCATCGCACACAGCGTCGCCGATCTCCTTGCCCAAGACTATGCATCCCTCGAATTGATCGTGCTCGACGATCACTCGTGCGACGGCACAGCCGCCCGTGCCCAACAGGCAATGGGCACAGACCCACGCGCCCGCGTCTTGAAGGGAAAACCGCTTCCACCCGGCTGGCTTGGCAAACATTGGGCCTGTCACCAACTGGCACAGGCGGCCACAGCCGATTACCTGCTCTTCGCCGATGCAGATGTACGCTGGCATCCCCATGCCCTGGCTGCCATCATCGCCCATCAGCAGGAGACGAACGCCGCGCTGCTCACCATCTGGCCGCGCCAGCGTACCATCACCTGGGCCGAGCGACTCGTTATCCCCCTCATGCCCTTCATCCTCCTAGCCTACCTGCCGGTCGCCTGGGCGCACGACCCGCACAAAATCGCTGCCGCGGCGGCCAACGGCCAATGCATGCTCTTCACCCGCACTGCCTACAGCCAAATCGGGGGGCACGAAGCCGTGCGCGCCAACGTGCTCGACGATGTGTCACTGGCACAAGCCATCAAACGCCAGCGGCTCCCCCTGCGCATGGCCGATGCTGGCCCCTTCCTGACCTGCCGCATGTACCACGGCTGGCAGTCTGTCCGTCAGGGCTTCAGCAAAAACATCCTTGCCGCCCACGGCAACGCGCCGGGGCTGCTCATCCTCTCGACCGTGCTGCACCTGCTCGTCTTTACCATGCCGTTTGTGGGGTTTGTGATTGCGCTGTGGCTGGGCAGTTGGCCTGCCGCTGCATGGGCCGCGCTACTCCTCCTGCTCGGCGTCGGTGTGCGCGCCCGAACCGGACACATTGCGGGTTTACGTTTGCTCGACGCGCTCTGGATGCCCCTCTCCGTGCTGCTTTTCGCCGTTATCGCGGCCAGCGCCCTCTGGCAGCACTGGCGGCATGGCGGCCCGCGCTGGAAAGGTCGGCGGCTATCAATCGCCAAAGGTGGACATCATGGCAGCTAACAATGTCCCCCACACCATCGTAATCGGAGCCGGTATCGGCGGCCTCAGCGCGGCCATCAGCCTTGCCGCGCGCGGCCACGCAGTTACCATCGTCGAACAAAATGCCACCACCGGCGGCAAAATGGGCGAATTGTCGCTCGACGGCTTCCGCTGGGATACGGGGCCGACGGTCCTCACCATGCGCCACGTATTCGAATCCTTGTTTGCGCGCGCCGGCAAACGGTTCGAGGACTATGTCGATCTTGTACCGATCGAACCCCTGACGCGCTACTTCTACCCCGACGGCTCCATCCTCAACCTCAGCCGCGACTGGTCGATCCTAGCGCGCGAACTCGAAGCCTTTGACCCGCGCGACGTCGCGGGCTATTTGCGCTTTCTCGCCTTTGCCGCCGACCTCCACCGCATCACCGGGCCGGTCTTTATCTACAACCGGCCCCCGCGCATCCAAGACTTCTTGCGCGTCCCCCCGCGCGACATGCTCAAAGTTGCACCCTTTGCCACGCTGCACCAGGCAATTAGCCGCCATGTGCACGATCCACGCCTGCGCCAGTTGCTAGGCCGCTTTGCCACCTACGTCGGCGCAAGCCCCTACACCGCGCCTGCCGCGCTCGGCGTCATCGCCCACGTCGAATTGAGCGGCGGCGTCTGGTATCCGCGCGGCGGCATCTACCAAATCGCCGCGGCCATGACACAACTGGCCCAGGAGTTAAGCGTTACGATCCACCACCACACCCCTGTCCAACAAATCCAGGTGAAAGACGGTCGTGCCTGCGGTGTCACACTGGCGTCGGGCGAAAAACTTGGCGCAGACAACATCCTTGCCAATGTAGATGTGACCACCGTCTACACCAAACTACTGCCGCCGGGCACGCTCTCCCCCCGCCAGCTATCACGCCAGCAGCAGCGAGCAACCTCTTGCTCGGCCTTTGTACTGCTGCTCGGCGTTCGGGGCAGTTTTCCCCAGTTTGCCCATCACAACGTTTTCTTCTGTCGCGACTATCGTCGCGAGTTCGCCGACATCTTTGAGCGCGGCCAGCCACCCGCCGACCCGACCGTCTATGTCTCCATCTCATGCAAAACCGATCCAGCCCATGCACCCAGCGGCCATGAAAACTGGTTCGTCCTGGTCAATGCGCCCTCCCTGAACGAACAATTCGACTGGCGCACCCAGGCCAAACCCTACCGCGATCACGTCCTTGCCACCCTAGCTCGCCACGGCTTTGACATCCGGGATGCTATCGTCGCTGAAAAGATCATAACGCCCGAAACCATCGCCGCCCACACAGGAGCCTGGCGCGGCGCGCTTTATGGCATCTCGTCCAATTCAGCATTGAACGCATTTCGTCGCCCCCACAACCGCTGCCCATCCATCCGCAACCTGTATTTTGCCGGTGGCACAACCCATCCCGGCGGCGGTGTGCCCTTGGTCACGTTATCGGGTATGCTTGCTGCGCAACTGATCGAACGCGAATCACCATAAATCCGCCTTTGCCGGGCTTCAGCACGGCGCAAATTATCCCCACCAGCCCAACGCCTGGCATAATCAACCTGAGGTATACACGACCAATGCCTACAGCTTATATTTCCATCGGCTCAAACTACCAGCCGAAATATCACATCCGAGCCGCGTTTGCCGCCCTAGCCGCCGTGCCCGAATGGGATCTATTGGCGACAAGCCAAGTCTACTGTTCTGCCGCTGTCGATCAGACAGGCAAGCCGTCATCGTCTGAGCAGCCATACCTGAATGCCGTCGCTGCCGTCACAACCCGACAATCCCCTGCCAAGATCCGGCAGCGGCTGCGGGTGCTCGAAGCTTGCCTGGATCGCAACCGGCAGACGCCGCACCTGGTGACAGTCGATCTCGACCTGATCGCCATCGACACGCAGATCCTGGACGTGGACGGCCATCACCTCCCCGATGACGCCATCTGCCGGCACGCGTTCGTCGCCGTTCCTTTTGCCGAAGTTGCGCCCGAATGGGTGCACCCTGAAACAGGCCAGGCGCTTGCCGACCTGGCCGCCGCAATGCGCTATCAACTAGAACTGGAGATCTTTCAGCGATGACAAGTAACCGAAGCTCAAGTGTCCCATCCCGCAGCGACAATGGCACAAACGCTCACTGCAAGTCATCGCTCCACCACAGCGCGGCATCCCCCCATACGCCCTACAAAGACGTCGCCGCGCATCGCCAGCCCCCTGCAGAAACCGTGCCTGACGCCTATGATCCCCCCTTCGAGGGGCTGATTGAGGAAATTCTGCACAGAATCGGCGAAGACCCAGCGCGCGACGGGCTTGTCCGCACGCCGCAGCGCGTCGCCAAGGCGCTGGACGAGTTGACCGAAGGCTATCGAATGGATGTGAACGCCGTCGTCAACGATGCCATCTTCGAAGACGACGGCCAAGAGATGGTCCTGGTCAAAGATATCGAATTCTACTCCCTCTGCGAGCATCACATGCTGCCCTTCTACGGGAGGATTCACATTGCCTACATCCCCGACGGCAAAATCATCGGCTTGAGCAAGTTGGCCCGCCTCGCCGATATCTTCGCGCGCCGTCTGCAGGTGCAGGAGCGTTTGACCAACCAGGTTGCCGATGCCCTGGTCGAGCAGCTTGCGCCGCGCGGGGTAGCGGTCATGGTCGAGGCCGTCCACTTCTGCATGATGATGCGCGGCGTGCAAAAACAAAACAGCAGCACCGTCACCAGCGCCATGCGCGGCGTCTTTGTCGTCGACCCGGAGCGGCGACATGAATTTATGCAGTTAGTGCGTGGAAGTTAGCCAATCGCTGCTGGAGAAAAGACGAGCGGGCTGCGCGTTGAC
>CAZZNG010000156.1:0-10079 GCA_964655505.1 uncultured Litorilinea sp.
TACATAGGGCACATAGAGCGGCTGGCCCACGATCAGCACGTCGCTGTCGAGTTTGTTCAAGCGGCGCAGCGTCTCTAGGTCGGTTTCAAAGCGCTCGGCAATGGCTCCCAGCGTATCGCCTGCGCGCACCACGTATTGGAATGTTTCTGGCGTGCCGGGCGTGGGGGTGGCGTTTGCGTCCAGCGTGCCGGTGGTCGCATTGGTTGCGTCTGCTTCCGGCGTTGCGGTGGCGACCTGTGGCTCGCCAGAGGTCGTGCCGGTGAGCGTGGTGGTCTCTGCGCCTTGGTTGGTGTTCGCGTTCTCCGGGCTTGCCTGGGCGTCGTTCGAGCCGTCTGCCGTGTCTGCCACGCTGAAGGTGGCGGTTGCTTCGGGCATCGGGCGCTCGCGCGTACACGCCGCGAGCAGGGTGGCGAGGACCAAAACGATCATCAGGCGGTGGATTGTTCGGGTCACCGGTGGGCCTCCGCGATTAACTGGCACGAATGAACGCGCATTCTGGGCATGTAGAGAACGGGCGAGAGAGCTTGAATGTGGCTATAATAGCACAACAAATTGCCAACGGCAAAGACCTTAGCGCAAAATTTGGTAGGCGGTTGCTGCGGCCAGGATCGTAAAGAGCAGTGTGGTTAGGCGCAGCGGGTTGATGCCGAAAAAGAGGCCAACAAAGCCGCCAACCAGCACGCCGACGATGATCCCTGCAATGGCAAAGTAGCGCAGATGGCGGCCGCGGCGCTTGCCGACAGACGAGCGAATGATCTGCGCCAGCAGGCTGCCCGCGCCCCCTCCGGCCATGAAGGCAATGAAGAAACCGAAGAAACCGATACCGCCCAGGATGGCAGCGGCAATGGGGGAGGCGATGGCTGTGACCAGCATGGCAACGAAAAACGCGATGATGTTATCGGTGGGTACGGCTGTGAAGTAGGCTGCTTGGACGCCGCGAATACATTCCTTGCAGCGGTAGCCCACATCAGTCAGCGTGGCGCATTTCAGGCAAATTGGCTTGCCACAGCGATTGCAGCGCAGCAGTGTTTCGACGTTGGGGTGGTTGGCACAGTAGAGCGTCTCCGGCTCGTTTGTCTGTCCATCCACTGTGGCCTGGGTTGCAGATTGTGTGTTTGTAATTTCAGCCATTGAATCTTTAAGGTTTAATGGATAACCTCTTGTTTATGAGACCCCGTTTTGATCTCCTGTTGGGAGAGCATGGACACGCGGGCATGTACGGCGCAGCTTATGGCTCGGTCCAGCGCAGTTTATCCATGAGCGCCTGGTAAAAATAGTTGCGGTCGCGCAGGCGGATAAAACGAGCCAGGTGGGGGCTGCCGGTGACAACCACTTCATCCCCTTCCAAGACTTCGACCACAAATTGACCGTCGACAGTCAACATGGCTTCGTGGTCAGTAGAGGCGCTCAGCCGAATTTCAGTTCCTTCGGCCAGCACAACCGCACGATCCATACTCAAATGGGGCGCAATGGGGATGACGAGAATATTGCGCAATTCTGGCGGCAGGATCGGCCCATCGACAGCCAGCGCATAGCCTGTGCTGCCCGTGGCCGTGCTAACAATTAAACCATCGCAGGTGTAGGTTGTCAGATACCCGCCATCCAGTTCGGCGCGGATGCGCACGACGCGCGCCAGGCTGCCGCGGCTCAAGACCACATCATTGAGCGCATCGTGTTCGCAGATGATGACCCGTTCGCCGTTGTGGGGGCGTTCGAGCCGCGCCCGCACCATCAGCCGCTCTTCGACCCAATAGTCGCCCGCCAGCATCCGGTCGAGCGATGACTGCCAGGCTTCGGGCATGATCTCGGCGACAAAGCCAAGCCGCCCCATTTTGACACCCAGCATGGGAACCCCGTGGCGCGCGCCGATGCGCGCGGCGCGCAGCAGCGTTCCGTCGCCGCCCAGTGTGACCAAGAGGTCGACGTTGGGCAGATGATCCATGACGGCTTCGCTTTCCCAGGCCGATTCATGCCAGATCTCGCCGATCCCGCGCTCGCGCAAGAAGGCCTCGATCTGGCGCGCAAGCTCTACCGACTCGCTCTTTTTGGGGTGATGGAGAATGCCTATTGAGCGGAACGTGCGGGCCGGCGAATCCACAACTTGCGCCGCGCTTGATGTCGTCCCATCAGGAGAATACCTGCTCACGGTCAAGACCCTTTATCACAAGCTGTCACACTGGCCGCCTGCTCACAGACCCGGTTCTATGGGCATAGGTGCAGGCATTGATACGGTGCAAAGCCGTAAAGCCAGACAACGGCGCGAGCGTGACAGTGGCGGATGTGTCACGTTGACGAAAAGTGGGTGGATCATAGACGAGCGAATCCCGTTCCGTCAAATTGCCCGGCGCGCGCCAGAATGCTGGATAATGCCTGCAAAAGCCGTGGCGCAAAATCGCCCCTGGGCTGGAGATATGCTAGAATGTCACTCTATGCGCGTGCTAATTCTCTCTGACATCCATGCCAACTTGGTAGCACTCGAAACCGTGCTGACCGACGCCGAAGGGCGCTATGATACGATTTGGTGCTTGGGCGACGTGGTGGGCTATGGCCCGCGGCCCAATGAGTGCGTCGAAATCGTGCGTGAAAAAGCGGCCCTCTGTGTCATGGGCAACCATGATTGGGCGGTGCTTGGCCGCCCTGGCGTCGACGTCGACGACTTTAACCCCCAAGCGCGTCAAGCGGTGTTGTGGACGCGTGATCAACTGACGGATGAAAACCGCGCCTATCTGGACAGCCTGCCCGATGTGCCCATCAACCCCCCAGGCATCTCCGATATTCTGGTGACCCACGCCAGCCCGCGCGAGCCGGTTTGGGAATATATCCTAACGCCCACGGTTGCACTGGAGAATTTTGCGGAGTTCGACGAGGAAATTTGCTTCTTGGGCCACACCCACAAGCCGTCGATCTTCCGCTGGCGTTTGCAGCAGGCCAGCGCGCTGGATAACGGCGTGCGGCCGGTCACGGTGGACTATTTGCAGCCGCCTGTGGGCCAAGATGTCCACCTTGCCACCTCAGCGATGCAGCGTCTGATCGTGAATCCGGGGAGCGTAGGCCAGCCGCGCGATAACGATGCGCGGGCCGCGTATGCTATCTTTGACCTGGAGAAGCGCAGCTACTGCCAGATGCGCATCCTCTATCCCATCGAATTGACCCAGAGCCAGATGGCAGAGGCACACTTGCCCAAGCGGCTGATCGACCGTCTCAGCTTCGGCTGGTAAGGCGCTTCAGCCCTCCCACTCGCGGTCACTGTCCAGCCGGTTGTAGACCTCAAACCAATCGGGAAGCTCTTGCGCGCGCTGGCGCGCACGGTTGGTTTCCTGCTGGTAGCGATACTGCTCGATGCGGCGGCGCACTTCCTCGGCAACCCCGCGCGGATCTGGCACCCATGTGAAGTCAAATTCGCCCTGGGTTGCCGCGGTTTGCAGGCGCACCGTGCCAAAATTGAGCAGGAAATGGAGCGGGCTGGGGATGCTGACTTCGATGTTTTCGATCTCTCCCAAGAGCGCGGTCCGCCGCTGTTCGGAGAAGAAAAACGGCTTCTTCTTCACATCGGCAATCTGACGATCGTCTACTTCATAGGTATCGTTGCGCCAGTCCGCGGTGACCCACACGATCCATACCACCATCCCCAAGCCAATAAAGCCCAACAGCAGATCGAGAGGCAGCACAAGGCTCTGGAGGGGTGGGGGAAGAAACCGTTGGCCGACCAACAGCAGCACCACGACCGCAAGAACTGTCATCGGGATCAGGAGTTTGCCCAGCAGGACAAACCAATGCTTGCGCCAGATGATGCGGTCGTCGATGTGAAGCGCAAGGTGGCTGTTGAGGTTGAATAGGTCGCGCAGCCGTTCACGCCAGCCCGTTTGCAGTTGGATGGTCGGCGCGGGCATTTCAGGACGCACCCGCTCCGGCAGGCCGAGGCGCAGCCCAAAGCGCTCTTCCAGCAGGTTTTGGATCGCCATGCGGCTGGAGGCTTGATATGCCTGTTGGCGCAGATTTTGCTGCTCCAAAATGATCGTCTTGAGTTCCATGGGATCAGGCACGAAATCAAAGGTGATCGCGCCGCTGGTAGCTGCCGTCTGGATGATCAGTTCGCCATATTGGAGCAGGTTGCCAAAGAAGGTGGTGTGTACGTCCACGTTGCGAACTTGTTCGAGGAAAGCCGCCTGTCGCCATTCGGCGATGAACAGGACTTTTTCCTGGCGCACAATGCGCTGATTGGTCACCAGCAAGTAGTCGTTGAGATAGTCCAGCAAGCCCCAGATAAATTGCAGCAGTGACGCCCCGCCCAACAGGGCAATGGTCCACCATGCCCACGGCGCCAGCCATCCTTGCGCGCTCAGGGTGGCCCACAGGATGACGAGCAAGGTCGAAAGAATCAGCGAGAAGGAGACTTTGCGCAGCAGGGAGATCCAATGGCGGCGCTGAAAGGCGATGAGGTTTTCACCGCTTTGCAGCCATTCGTAGCGTTGGCGCATCTGCGTCTGGCCCAGGGCACGCTCCGCAGCCGGACTCATGCGCAGCTTATCGCGCAGGGCCGGGCCATGTTCGTTCACAAAGGTCGCAAAATCGTCGGTGTGGAGGCGCAACCAGTGGCTCTTTGGTTCAGCCTGGACTGTGGAGTTGTGGGGCTGCTCGACGCGCAGCGCCAATTCGCCAAAGAAGTTCGGCCCATGCACATAGGTGGGCAGGAGCGCGCGGCCATCCTCTAATGCGTGCAGCGATGCTTCGCTGCCTGCCAACAGCACCCAGAGGCTGTCGCCGACTTCGCCTTGCTGCATGAGCACATGTTGGGCGGGAATGAAATAATAGCTCATGTAGCCCAGCAGATCGCGCCGTTCTGCTTCGCTGTAATCGGCAAAGACCGTGACGCGTGCCAGTGTCTCTTGTGCCGCCTGGTAGAGGGCGCTGCCTGCCGCTTCCGGGTCTAGGTCGCCTAGATCGACCAGATCGCTGCGGGAGATGGCAAAGATGGTGGAGGGGACGGTCGTCAGCGCTTCGTGGCCCAGGGTAGGCGGCTCGTCACCTGGGCGCACGGGCGCATCGGCAAAGCCGAAGGCCATGCCGTTGCCCAGGCGCACATCAGGCGTGCCCGCGGCGCGCACGATGACCTGTCCCTGGTCGATGATGAAGATGGTATCGCTGCGGTCGTCCGGCCCATAGAGCAGCGTGTTGGCAGGGTAGGTCTCGGCGCGGGTGGCGTCGGCCATATAGGCAAGCCGCACCAGATCGAGCGCGCCAAAGAGGGGCAGGGTACGCATACGCCCTATCTTGTCCATGGGTGCGATGCGCTGGCGCAGGCGCGGGTAGCGATTGAGCAGGCGATTGAGCGCGCCCGTGTCGATGGCGATCAGGTCGGCGAAATCGAGCGCGCGCGCCCGCGTGGCATAGCGGCGGCCAAACAGGAGATCATAGTGGCCGAGCCATTCGCCCGGTTGAGCGGTGCGCCGCAAGGTGACGCGCTGCCTGCCCTGTTCGTCGCTGTCGATGCGCTCCTGGAAGAGGTGGCCCGCTTGCAGCAGGTAGATCTTGGTGATGGGCGTGTTTTGGGCAAAGAGTTCTTCGCGCGGGTCTAGCTCAATATGTTCAACCGCCCCATGCAGCGTGTAGGTTGCTTCGTCACGCGGGATGCCCCAGGCAACGACACGGTCGACAATTTGATTGAGGGCCGGGTCCGTCGACATCGCGACGCGCATGCACACTCCTTACAACGTGGCCGGTCAGTCGGTCTGGCCCGGCAGGTGGCTAGAGTTGCGCCTTGAGCGACTCGGCAGAGCGGCGCGTCATGCCGGGCACAGCGATCAACTCCTCGATGCTCGCCTGGCGGATGCGCTCGATGTCGCCGCCGAAGTAGGTAAGCAGCGCCTTGCGCCGCGCCGGGCCAATGCCGCGCACGCCGTCCAGCTTGGAGCGGGTCTGCTCTTTGCTGCGTAAATTGCGGTGATAGGTGATGGCAAAGCGGTGCGCCTCGTCGCGGATGCGCTGGACAAGATGCAGCGCCGGGCTGCCGCGTTTGAGCCAGAGCGGGTCTGATAAGCCGGGGCGGAAGATCTCTTCCTCCTGCTTGGCAAGGCCGACGACCGGAATTTGCCCGAACAGCCCAAGCTCTTTGAACACCTCGACAGCGATGCCCAATTGTCCTTTGCCGCCGTCGATGATGACCAGGTCGGGCATGGCGCGCCAGCTTTCGTCTGTCTTGCGCGCCTTTTTGCCAGGATCGGCTGTCCCATATTCTTCGACCAGGCGGCGGAAGCGGCGTCGCAGCATCTCGCGCATACTGGCGAAGTCGTCCGGCTCGCCCTGGCTGCCGCGGCCGCGGATCTTGAAGCGCTTGTAGGCGGCTTTGTCGGGCACGCCGCGCGTAAAGACGACCATGGAGCCAACGGTGTTGGTCCCTTGCAGCGTGCTAATGTCGAAGCATTCGATGCGCAGCGGTGGCTTTTCCAAATGGAGCGCAGCCTGTAATTCGGCCACAGCCTGCGTCTGCCGGTGGCTGTCGGCCATCCACTCGGCAAGTTGTAGGCGCAAGTACTCCTCGGCGTTGACGGTTGCAAGTTGCAAGAGGTCGCGCTTGGGGCCGCGCTGGGGCAGGCGCAGTTCGACCTTGCCTCCGCGACGTTCGCCCAGCCACGCTTCCAGTACGGCGTGGTCGTCGGGCAGGGCTTGCACCAGCAGCAGCGGGGGAATAAAGGTGGCGTTGTCGTAGTACTGCTGGATAAATGTGCCCGCCAGCAGCCCCAACTGGTTGACGTCGGCCTGGGGCACGTCCGCGCCTTCGAGCATGAAGTTCTCGCGGCCGATCAAGCGCCCGCGGCGCACCATGAAGATCTGCACAGCGGTGTCGCCGGTGCGCTCGTCCTGGGCCAGCGCCAGGTAATCGGCATCTTCCATCTTGGTGCTGATGATCTTCTGCTGTTCGACAATCTGTTGGGCCGATTTGAGCCGGTCGCGGTAGAGCGCGGCCAGTTCAAATTGCAGGTTTCCGGCGGCGCGCTCCATCTGTCGTTCCAACTGTTGGAGCACCCGGTCGGTGTCGCCCTGCAAGAAGTCCATCAACTGCTGGATGGTGGCGCGGTATTCTTCCCGGCTCTGCGCGCCGATGCAGGGGCCGCCGCACATCTTGATATGGTAGTAAAGACACGGGCGCTGGTCTTGCCCGGTGATGGTGCGGTCACAGTCCAAATAGGGGAAGATACGGCGCAGCGCGTCGAGCGTCTGATAGCAGACGCGGGCGCTTGTGTAGGGGCCGAAGTAGCGCGCGCCGTCCTTTTGCATCTTGCGCACGACTTCGACTTTGGGAAAGTCGTCCTGCCAGTTGACTTTGATGTAGGGGAACGACTTGTCATCTTTGAGCCGGATGTTATAGTGGGGCTTGTAGCGCTTGATCAGTTCGTTTTCAAGCACCAGCGCTTCCAACTCCGTGCCGGTGACCCACCAGGTAATGTCCTGGATCTCCTCCACCAAGGCTAATGTCTTGGGGGTGTGCTGGGCCGAGGCGTGGAAGTAGCTGCGCACACGGTTGCGCAGCACAGACGCCTTGCCCACATAGATCACCTTGCCCTCGCCGTTGAGCATCTGATAGACGCCCGGCGAATCCGGCAAATTAATAAGTTTCTGCTGAACCCTTTCAGGAATTTGGCGTGTCATAGGGGTGATTTTACCATAAATCGGCCATAAACGCGTAGCGCACGTCTGTTCGGTTTTGTGTCTTTTGAATTGACATAATTGTATGCCCCTGCAGCATTTTGTTCTGTGAGGAGACTTCCACCTAATGGCCCCTAGAACCAGGTCGACCGGCGCGGCTTCCGCGCTCCAGCAACTGCGCAGCCTGGCTGGTGATCCCGCTGCACAGTCCGCCGCTGCTGTCCAGCTTTTATCTCTGCGCCACGGGCAGGAGGTGGTGCGCAGCGCGGTCGCGGTTTTGATCGACCATCCGAACCCCGATGCGCTGGACGGGCTGCGCCAACTCTATGCCCACTTTGCCGCGGATGGGGTGCGCCGCGATCCAGGATCCTATTTGCGTGCACGCCTCGTGCGCGCCCTGCGCCCCATTTGCACCCAAGACGATCTGCCGCTGCTGGAACAAGCCCTGGTTACCTATGAATATCCGCCGCCCGACAAGGAGGAGGACTGCGGGCAACTGCGCAGCGCGGCCTTGGTGGCGCTGGCCGAATTGGACGAGTCGCGCGCCCGCTACCATGCCGCACGCCTGTTGGGTGAACCCTTCTCCAACCCCATGTCGGGCGAGCCGGGCATCAGCGCGGCGGAGATGCTGGCCGCGCAAGGCGAGTATACCCCCTTGGTGACCTATGTGAGCCAAGCCGAGGCGAACCTTGTCCCGGAGATCGCCGGTGCATGTCTGCGCGGCCTGGTGGATCTGCCCAGCGAGACGCTGCCGCCGATCGTGCAGCGTTTTGCAGCGTGTGATCAACCTGTGATCCTGGTGGGGGTGGTTGATCTACTCCTGGCCCACCCGCATCTAGAAGCAGGCGTGGACTATGTCGCGGGGCTGCTGGCGCGGACGGCTCACTTGGATTTGTATCGCTATGTCGCGGCCGCGCTGGTGGCGACGGGCAATGCAACGTGGCGCGGCCTGCTGCTGGCGGGCGCACAGTTCGAACCCTCGTCCGATAAAGCGGCTGTCTTATTAGACGTGTTGTCGCCGATGGCCGATGCGCCCGATGTGGCGGATCTATGGCCTCGGCTCCAGGCAAAAGCTGCTGCTGTGAGGCGAGGCAAGCGGCGCGGGTGAGCGACCTCTACAGTGATCTAGATATGGATCTATTTATCAAGAGATCATCGGCGTAGGATTGGGGATTTCTTTGCATGTTCAGCGGCCCCATGATATACTATAGATGACTCTGCGGAATTCGTGATTGGACTGCATTCGGGGCGAGCCAACACCTAGAATTCGGGAGCATGGCGAAGCGGCGTGGAAGTGTTAGCCCCAGTGCGCTGGGGCAAGACGGAAGCGTCCAGCCGGCACCCACCTGCTTATGCAGGTTCGTAACCCACTGTCCACACGATTCTGCGGAGTCCTGCCCGTCCGACGTAAGTCGGGCGGTTTTTTCTTGCCCAGATGACGCTGTTTTGGATTATGTCTACTCTTTTGACGCGGCCTGTGGCGTATGTTACACTAGTCTGGTCGCTTGTCATAAATCATTGGGCATGACTTATTTGTCATGAGAGGTTGACCGGCAGCGTGGGGCCGGTGCAGGGGTGGGTCGCGCCAGGGCAAAGTCGCTTGCCCGGACCAGGGTCACAGTCATCCCCGCGAAAAAGACACCTGTGCAGAAGAAACCTACGAAGAAGAGATTGCGATAATGAACTGGGGGTTGACGGGAAGGAGCATGGATTGTGGCTATCACGCGCACACGCGTCGCAGATGATACATGGGTCTTTACAAGTGAAGTCTATTTAGAGGTCAATGCGGGGTTGGTGGTGACGCCGGAAGGCGGCATTTTGATCGACACGCTGCCGTTTCCTTCAGAGACACGTCAGATTATTGATTTTGCGACGCGCATCTGTCCCCCAGGCATCAAGTATGTGATCAACACAGTGGCCCATGCCGACCATGTGTATGGCTCCTACCTCTTTCCCGATGCCGAATTGATCGCGCATGAGCAAACCCGCGTCATGCTGCAGCGCTATGCCTATAGCGCGCTGGCAGAGGCCAAAGAGCATACGCCCGAACTGCACGAAGTGCAGATTCGCCTGCCCAAAGTGGTCTTCAACGAAGGCATGGTGATTCGCCTGGGCGACAAGACCGTCCATGTGTTCAACACGCCAGGCCCCAGCCCAGAAGTCTGCGCGGTGCATGTGCGCGAGGACAAGGTGCTCTTTGCCAGCGATTTGATGATGCCTGTGCCGCTGATCGCGAGTCCCTTTAGCGACATGGAAGCGTACAAGCGCTCGCTGGCGAACCTGCACGACTACAATTTGGAGAGCATTGTCCAGGGCCACGGCGACATTTTGTTGCGCGGCGAAGTAACCAGCAGCATCAACGCCAGCATCAAGTATTTGAATGACATTGAGCAGACGGTCGAGACCTTGATGCAAGAGGGCGGAACCAAGCACGA
>CAZZNG010000156.1:10089-12621 GCA_964655505.1 uncultured Litorilinea sp.
AGCACGACCTGATGCAGTATGACATCGAGCAGTTTGGCCGCAGCCGGATTCCCCTGGGGGGCGTGGTGCAGCAGTTCCATGCTGCCAATTTGATGCACCTGTGGGAGAAGGCGCGGGCACGCCAGCGCAAGGAACGCCAAGACGCGCGCAAGGCTGTCGCCTGACCGGACACGTAAGGGTTCGCAGGAGCAAGGATGAACGACAAAGGCCGCGCAAGGGGTGACGCCGCTGAGGCGGCCAGCGTGGATCGCACGGTGGGGACAACGGTGGGGACAGTTGAAACAATAGAGACGGTGGTGTCGGCGCTGCACGCCTTGACGCCCGCCCAACGCCGCCAACTGCTGCGCCATTTGCGTACAAGCGGGCTGTTGGAGAGTGAAGAACTCTTGACCGACCGCAACCGCTTGCAGATCGCACCAGCCTTGGGGTTGCGCGCGCGCCGCCGCGTGCGCCGCGCATCCACAGCGCGGCGCGAGTCCTCAGCGCAGCCGCCCAAGCCCCCGGCCAAGCCGCGCCTGGTCACGCCGGAGCCGCCGGAGGAGTACCGCTCGGCTGTGAGCGGCAAGGTTGTGGTGGGCGCGCCGGGAGCAGAGACCACACCCGACGATCCACACACTATGCCGCCGCTGCCCGGACAAGCGCCGGAGCAGCCCATTGTGGTGATCTTCGACGGCGGCAGCAAGGGCAACCCTGGCCGGGGCTATGGCAGCTATGCGCTGCGCTGGCCGGGACAACCACAGCAGGTGGTGCAGCTTCGCTTTGGCGACAAGGTGACCAACAACGAAGCCGAATATGACACGCTGATCGCGGCATTGGAGGCGATTTTGCAGCGACTGCTCGACGCCAAGGCCGATCCACGCACCGCGCGCGTTGAGATTTGGGGAGATTCGCTGCTGGTGGTGAACCAGGTCAAGGGGCAGTGGGAAGCCAAAGAAGCGCGGCTGGCTGTGCGCCGTGACCGTGTGCGCGAGCTATTGGATCGTTTTGGGCGCTGGCAACTTTCGCATCATGGCCGCGAGAACAGCGTGCGCACGCTGGGACACTAACCGCTAGGGCGTTGCGCTGGGATCATCGGCGCTTGGTTCATTGTTTGGCCCATCGCCGAGGGCCGCGCCGGTCAGAACACTGATACGCGTGCCGCCTGTCTCCTCATCTTCCATCAACAAGAGTTGAAAGAGATCGCTGTCTTTGGTACAGCGCAAGAAGGCATCGCCGCCGCTGACTGTCCACCCCTGCGATGTGAGCAGATCGCGGTAGAACGTTGCCACCGCTGCTTGGGGTTGCGGCGCTAACACCTCCGGCACACCGTTGGCAAGACCGATCCATTCGGCATTGCTCGGCAGCGGAAATGCGCCGTTGGCAAAGCCAGGCACATTGACCACGCCCGGCTGCGGTGCAGCGTCGGGCCAAGCGACCTCTAACGAATCATCCACTTCCACAACTTGATAGGTCCACGCCACGGCTTGATCGGCGCTTACTTCTTCGAAGGTGGCGTCGAGCACGCGCGCGCCCTCTAGCTCGAGCTGGAAGGTATAGCGAATGACGTAGCTGTCGGGATCGGCTGCGGATGGCCCATCGTCTGGCTCATCTGAGGCATCTTGCGGCGCGGTCAGCCAGGCGTCGAGCTTGAAGGAACGAATCTCGCCCCGCGTGCCCAGGAGCGGGCGGAGCAACTGATCGCCGATCAAGGTCAGGTCATCCAGACGCATGTGTAAGGCGGGTTGACCCTCGATCTCCGCTTGATCCAGCGAACCGGCTTGGTCCGCCAGTTGGGGCAGGAGCGCGGCTAGGTCGGTAATCGGCTGGATTGCTTTGACCAGGCTGGACCCGGCGCTGCGCTGGACGATCACCCAATCGTCTGTGCTCGCGGCTGCGCTGACTCTATCGGGGCTAGCAGCGTCGTTGTAGTGGATGGCAATGTAGTCATCGACGAGAAAGACGGCTATGGAGTCAGTCTGCCCGTCCTCTGTGCGCGAGGTGAGCGTGAAGGTCTGATTGCTGCCATAATCGTTATCTGCTGGGGCCTGGATGATCGCGAATGTGCCCTGCTGTTGGCTGATCTGCCCGTCTGGGTAGACCGTCTGCGAGGAGTAGCTGCCCTGTGCGCGGTAGCCGCTCGCCAGCGTGTCCGGCAGTTCGATGACAAGCCGCGTTGCCGCGGCGTCAGGCGTGGGTGTGCTGGTGGGCGTGGGCAGCGCCACGGCATTGCTGGTCGCGACGGTATTAGTCGTAACGGTATCGGTCGTAACTGTATCGGTCGCAACTATACCAGTGGCAACATCAGTGGCAGCGATATCAGCGGTGGCTGGATTGGTGATAGCTGTGCCTGCTGCCGCTGTGGGCGTCACTGTCGGCAGCAGCAGGGGCGGCGCGTCCTCACTCTCGGAACTGTTGAGCGTTGCAGTCGGGGTCAGAACGAGGGGCGCGGCTGATGTCTCTGTGTCAGTTACTGCTGCTGCTGTGCCTGCTATTGTGTCTGTCGCTGTCGGCGTGATCACGGCTGCAGGCGCAACGGTCATCTGTGGGGTGGCG
>CAZZNG010000157.1:0-12473 GCA_964655505.1 uncultured Litorilinea sp.
CGCCTTTCACCACCTGCGCGCCAAGTATGGCAAAGACGACGTTGCGCTGGTCATCGTCGGCGGCCAGGGTTGGCTCTACCACGAAGTGCTGGAATTGATCGACCAACTCGATCTAAGGCAGGCGGCCTACCTGCTGGGGCGTGTTCCCGACGAGGAACTGCACAAGCTCTATGTCGCGGCGCGCTGCCATGTCCATGCCGCCCACTATGAAGGCTTTGGCCTGACCCCACTGGAAGCGATGGCCTGCGGCACACCAACGATTGTCAGCAACAACAGCAGCCTGCCCGAAGTGGTGGGCGACGCGGCGCTGTTGGTGAACCCCAACAATTGGGAAGAGATTGCAGTCGCCATTCACCGGCTCCTGACCGACGATGACCTGCACGCGGATCTGAGCCAGCGCGGGCTGGATCGAGCAAGCTATTTCAGTTGGGAGCGCGCCGCGCGCCACACGCTCGACGTATATCGGCAGGTGAAGGCTTCGCCGCGCGCGGTGGCCGCGCCGGCGGCCACGACGACATCCAGCCGGTCTACGCACCGGCTCTAACGGCGGCAGCCGCGGCGTGTCGCCACTGCTACAGTGATGCCACTACTGTGATATCACAGTGACGCTATCATAACGCCACAGTCGCCGGTCTCTTTCATGCGTATTCTCTTTCTAACGCCGCAGTTGCCCTATCCGCCTCGCCAGGGCACGTCGATTCGCAATTTCAACCTGATCGCCAATCTGGCCCAGCGCCACACGGTGGACCTTTTGAGCTTTCGTGCGCCTGGCGACGCCGATCAACCGCCGGGGCCGCTGGCGGCACTGTGCGGGCGCATCGCCACCCGCCCCCAGCCCAACCGCAGCTTGCGTCGCCGCCTGCGCGACACACTGCTCTCGCCCCTGCCGGACATGGCGCTGCGGCTGGAGGACGCGGGGATGCACACCCTTGTGCAGCAGTGGCTGGCCGAAGGAGCGTATGACATCCTCCAGATCGAAGGGATCGAACTGGCGCAGTACGCCCGCCATGCGTCGGGGAGCCGTACAGCCGTTGTTTTTGACGATCACAACTGCGAGTATCTGCTGCAACGGCGCAACGCGCTGAACGACTTGGCCGCGCCGCGCCGCTGGCATGCTGCGGGCTACAGCTTGGCGCAATGGCGCAAGCTCGCCGCCTATGAAGCGGCTGTTTGCCGCCGCGCCGCGGTGGTCACCGCGGTCAGCGCGCCGGACCGCGCGGCGCTACAGCGTATCGCGCCGCAAGCATCCATCGAAGTCGTTCCCAACGGCATCAACGTGGAGGAGTACCGACCCTCGCCGCCCGCGCAACAAAGCCCGTTTATGCTGCTTTTTACGGGCAAAATGGACTACCGGCCCAACATTGACGCGGCGCTCTGGTTTGGCACACAAGTTTTCCCGCTGGTACAGGCCGCGGCCCCGGACGTGCGCTGGCAGATTGTTGGCATGAACCCGCACGCCCGGCTTGATGTGTTGCGCGCCAATCCGGCCATCGAGATCACTGGGGCTGTGCCCGACATTCGCCCATACTTGGGCCGCGCCAATGCCTATGTGATCCCCATGCGCGTCGGCGGCGGAACCCGCTTCAAAGCGCTGGAGGCCATGGCCGCGGCGCGCCCCATTGTCAGCACGACGCTTGGCGTCGAGGGGATCGGCGTCACGCATGAGCGGGAACTGCTGTTGGCCGACCAGCCACGTGCGTTTGCCGAGGCCATCCTGCGCCTCATCGACGACGCACAGCAGGGCCGCGCGCTGGCACAACGGCTGGGCAGTGCAGCGCGCGCGTTTGTGAGCCAGCAATACACTTGGTCGACGATCATTCCGCACTTCGACCGGATCTATGACCAAATCTATGATCGGCTCGATGACCGGACCGATCCCCAGTTTCACCCATCGCTTTGAACAGCGAACCCAAACAGAGGAGCGTATTCATGGCGCCGGAGCCTACCCTGCCATCCACTGGTTTACGCGTCGGATTCATCGGCACAGGCTGGACCGAACGTGTGCAGATTCCCACCTTCCGGCTTGGCGGCTTGACGATCCAAGCCATCTGCTCCGGCCATGTGGACAATGCGCGGCGCGTGGCAGCACGCTACGACATCCCCGAAGTCCATCAAGACTGGCGCGATCTCGTCGAGTCTGACACGGTCGACATTGTGAGCATCGCGACGCCGCCCGACCTGCACGCACAGATGGCGATTGCCGCGCTGCAAGCAGGCAAGCATGTCATTTGCGAAAAGCCGACCGCGCTGCATGTGGGCCAGGCAGAGTACATGTTTGCCGCGGCCCAAGCCGCGCCCGACCAGCTCGCCATCATCGATCACGAACTGCGCTTCCACCCCCAGCGCGCCCACCTGCGCAAGCTCCTGCGCGACGGCTATATCGGCAATCTGCTCTACATCGAACTGGATTGGCGCTATTCACACCGGCTCGACCCGCACAAACCGTGGAATTGGCACAGCGATTCTGAGCGCGGGGGCGGGACGCTCGGCGCGTTGGGCAGCCACCTGATTGACCTGGCCCGCTGGTATTATGGCCGTATCAATGCGCTCTCGGCCCAGTTGCAGACAGCCCATTTCCTCCGCACAGATGGCGCGGAAGGCAGTCATCAACGCCGGGTGACCAGCGACGACGCGGCCCACCTGATGCTGCAATTTGCCGCGGGGCAGCAAGGACGCATCGCGGCCTCGGCGATCCACCCGGAGAATCTAGGCATGAGTGTGTTGGCGGTGGGGACAGAGGGGGCGCTGAAGATCGATTACAGCGATCAACTGTGGGGGTTGCACAGTCGCAACTTCCCCCACGGCGAGTGGCAGAAGCTCGATCCCGACGTGGAGCCGGTCGACAAAGCCAAACTGCCCAATAGCAGCCCCTTTACGATTGGCAGCTACTACCTAGCCAAGCAGTTGGCCGCCTCGATTGTGCAAAACGGTGTGGCCGATCTACCTGAAGCAGCCACATTCTACGACGGGCTGGTTGTGCAGCGCGCGCTGGATGCCGCGCGGCGCAGCCAGCGTGATCAGGTGTGGGTGCGCCTCTAGGTGGGCGCACCCATCCTCGTTAGCGGCCCCAACTCAGCCGCTCTTCAAACCAATCATATTGACCCTGACCAAAACCGCCCGGCAGGTCAAAGACCTTGCGCAGGTCGCTGCCGTCAGGGCGCATGACATAGATCGACCAGACGCCGTCCCGATCCGTCAGGAAGGCAATGTTTGCGCCGTCGGGTGAAGCGGTTGCCAAGCCGTCCACGCCCGGCATATCCGTCAACTGGATCAGGTCGCTGCCGTCCGGGTTCATGCTATAGATGTCCCAGTTGCCGTTGCGGTCGGACATCATCAGCACGCGTGCCCCCAAGTTGTCGGTGGGCACATCGCGCGGCCAGTTGGTTGCCTGGCTGGGCATCCCCCCTTGCGTGTCCACCACATAGATCCCGCAGATACTTCCATTATCCCAATAGTTGCAGCCGTTGTACGCGATCCGCCCATCGTTCAAGAAGATCGGATACCGGCCAAACAACTCCCACGCCAGATACATCATAGGGGGCCGGTCGTCGCGCCGGCTCAAATCATCCTGCAAGTAGATGCGGTATTGGCGATCGCCCATGTGCGCGGAAGCAAAGACCAGCTTCTTGCCGTCGGCAGACCAGTGGGGGTGGCTGTCCTCCGGGTGCGCGCTGATGATCCAGGGGTTCTCACCATACGCGCCCATCTGCACCAGATTGTCCATGCCCCCGCCCTCGGCGTTGGCAGCCAGCCCGCCGTGGGGGCTAAAATCGGGTTGGCGCATGTTGGGAATGGGCGACGCGTTGATGCGTGCAGCCATGTCCCACACATAGATGTCAGGCCGGTCCGTGTGGGGATTCCACAGCGTATAGGCCAGTTTGCCCGTTAACCCTGCCGCGGTGGGCGCGGGGGTGATGGTCGGCGTGGGCGAAGGCGTCGGCGTATTGGTCGCGGTCGGTGTCGGCGTCAAAGTCGGCGTCGGTGTATCCGTGGGGGTGGGCGACGGTGTATCGGTGGGCGTTACCGAAGGGGTCGGGCTAGGTGTGTCGCTGGGCAAAGCGGTCGGCGTGGCCGTAGGCGGTTCAGGCGTGTTTGTAGCCGTGGGCTTGGGCGTCGGCGGCAGCGTGACCACAACCGCCATCCGCACATTCACCAAGTCATCGCCACCGTCACTACCTTCGCCACCCTCGCCATTGTCATTACTGTCATTATTGCCGTCACCGCTGCCCGCGCCTTCCGTTTGGTTGGCAGGCGCAGCACCGTTTGCCTCAGCGCCGTTTGCTGCGGTGCTGTTTGCTGCGGTGCGTTGGCTGGGCGTCGGCGTAACCGTTGGGATCAAGGCTGCGCTGTCCGCCAGGCGCAGTTCGCCTTTGCCGTCGCCGGAACCGATCCCGGCCATCAGCCCACCGGCAGAGCGCATCGCCGCCATCAAGATCAGCAGCGCGGCCAGCCCGCCGACAACCAGCACAGCCAAGGCAGGCATCGCCATTGGCTCGGCGCGGCGCATGCTGCGGGCCATGCGTTCGACAAAGGGCGCGACCAGGGCACGTTCTTCTTCGTCGCGCACACTTTCACCGCGTACAGTTTGACCGCGCACAGTCTCGCTGTGCACAGTCCCCGGCGTCTCTTCGATTGGCAGCGCCTCGACCCGCTTGCGCGAGGCCGGGGGCACGCTGCGCGGGGTCACCACAGCCCAGGGTTCGGGCGAGCCTGCTGCGGGGATGACACGCGCAGGTTCATAATCAACCGGCGGCTGCTCTACCCGTCGCGCGCGACGGGTGGGCTGCGTCGGGCCGATCTCCATCCAATTGACCAGTTCCGCGCCCCGTTCAGGCCGCGCCGCCGCATCCTTATCCAGCCCCAAAGCGAGGGCATCGGCGATGTGGGCAGGCACGGCAGGATTCACCTTGTCGGCGCGCAGGGCCGTTTCTTCGGCCACGCTGTGCAGCAGGTGGAGCGGATTGGTCTTGACAAAGGGTGGGCGGCCTGTCCAAACGGCAAAGCCCAGCGCGGCCAAACCGTAAATGTCCGCGGCTGTCCCCACTTCTTCGTCGCCGCGCGCTTGCTCCGGCGCAAGGTAAGCAGGCGATTTGAGCCGGTGGACCAGCGGATGATGGGGCGTGCCCACCTGTGTGGCTGCGCCGCTGCCGTCAAAGTCGGAGAGCTGAACGCGGCCATTATGGGTCAGCCATACATTGCTAGGCTTCAAATTGTGGTGCAATACGCCTTGACGGTGGGCATAGTCCAAGGCCGACGCCAGTTGAGCGACCACGGATTGGGCCTCGATGGGAGAGAGCGGCTCCCCCGGCTGCAGCCGCGTCGCCAGCGATTCACCGTCCACCAAATCCATGGCGATGTAAAATGCGTCGTCGGCCTGGCCCGCGTCGTGTACAGCCACGATGTTCGGATGGCGCAGACGCATGGCCTCGCGGCCGCTGTTGACAAAGAGGCGCGCAAGCCGCCGATCCGTCGCCAGATGCGGCAGGAGCACTTTGAGCGCCACATTGCGCTCATAGAGGGTATCCTCGGCGCGGTAGACGACTGCTAGATCGCCTTGCCCCAAGAGCGCCGTGGGTCGATAGGGGCCAATTTGTGCGGGGAGAGTATTCATCTCGTTGGCCAATCAAGACAGGATGGGTGTACGGACGGGGGTCCGCGCGCTGTTGGTTGGTTTGGCTCTATTGTAAGCCCGACGCCGCCTTTCAGCAACCGGCTGGCGTAGGATAATAGTCAGATTCCCATAGAGCAATACCTTTGCGTCGCCTGCCGGTTCGCTCTACAATACACCTATTCTGGCGCAAAACGGGCGCGAATTCAACGATTTTTCGATGCGCCACACGGTTTACCGGCCTGATTGACCGGCCTGATCAACCGGTGCGATTAACCAGTGCAATGGGTTGGCGCAATTCATTCACGCAATTGCCAAAGGAGAAGTCTTTGTGAACACGGCATCGAGCAGTCCCCCGCGCCAGCCGCTGCGCTGGCAGGGTATCGTCTTTGCCTTTGCCGCCAATCTGCTGCTTGTGTCCGTGGGAGACTTCGTGGCGCGCTGGATGCAGATCGGCATCAACGCCGAACTGCTGGCAACGGTCGTGGGGCCGCTCATTGCCGGTGCAGCGACCGCGCTCTATACACGCAGCCGGGGCGGCATGCACGCGCTGATCGGCGCGTTGATCGCCTTGCCCATCTTGGCCTTTGTCATCTTCCCTGCCGCTTGGCCGCTGGCGGTCTTTGCCACCGCATTTTGCACCATGGGCGGCGCGATTGTCGAGGTACTGTTACGCCGCCGCGCGTAACGCCCATTGTCCGTAGCGCCCACCATCCAGGCATCGCGACCAGCGCGAAGCGCCGTCATACGGCGTCACCTGTAGACGGAAACGCGCGCCAGGACAGCAGTGATTTAGGACACCATTTGAGAAAGTCTTTTAGGAAAGGACAGCGAACGTATGGCTCCTCAACAGTGGAATCAACCACCTGCCATGGAGATCGACCCCAAGAAGCAATACAAGGCAACCATCAGCACCAACAAAGGCGACATTGTGCTCGAACTCGCGCCGCAACATGCGCCCATGACGGTGAACAATTTCGTCTTTTTGGCGCGCCAGGGCTTCTATAACAGCGTCCCCTTTCACCGCGTCATCAGCGACTTCGTGATCCAAGGCGGCGATCCAACCGGCACAGGCCGCGGCGGCCCCGGCTATAAATTCGCCGACGAAACGCAAGGCAACCCGCTCAAGCATGAGACAGGCGTCATCTCCATGGCGAATGCCGGGCCGAACACCAACGGCAGCCAGTTCTTCATCACCCACTCGCCCCAGCCCCATCTGGACGGCAAGCACACGGTATTTGGCAAGGTGGTGGAAGGCCAAGATGTGGTCGATGCCATCCGCCAAGGTGATGTGATGGAACAAGTCACGATTGAAGAGAGCTAACCGACGCCGGCGCGGGTGATCCGCCCTGCAGCAGGCCGCCAACATCCAACCACCAAGAGCAAATCGCCAGCATTAAACCGTCAGCATCAAACCGCCAAGGGAGTCTGGACATGGTAACCACAATCGTCTTGATCAATACCGACCACGGCCACATCAACGATGTGGCGGAGAAGCTTGTCGAACTGGACGGTGTTTCAGAAGTCTACTCGGTGGGTGGACGCTATGATCTTGTGGCGGTGATCCGTGTGCGGACCAACGAGGAAATGGCCGATTTGGTCACGCGCCAGATGCTGCAACTGGAGCACATTGCCAAAACCGAGACGCTGATCGCGTTCAAGGCCTATTCGCAGCACGACCTGGAGCGCATGTTCTCGCTTGGCATGGACGAGGCCTAATCGACCGGCGGCAAAAGCCTGCAAACAGGTGGCGCGGGTCGGCCTAGCGATAGAAGTCGATCCACGCCACCTGCCAAGTAAGCGGCGCGGCCGCGTTGAACGACGCGGGCGGCGTAAGCAAAAAGCCGCCATCTGGCAGTTGTGTGACGGACAGCCAATCGCGATCATCCGGCGACAGGGACGTTGGCGCTTGCCCGTCAACGGTGCGCGTTGCCCATGCAGACGTGCTGTCGTGCCAAGCGGTGCTGATCGTGCGGTCGCCCCAGTGCAGCGCCACATGCTCCAGCCCGGCAAGCGCCAGCACAATGGCGGTAACCCGCGGCGGCGCGGCTGTCCACCAGGCAAAGTCCAAGCGCCCAATACCGCTCTGGCTTTCAATCCGCACGGCGACGCCGGTTTGATCGCCTGCGCCGGTGGCGGTGACCTGGGCCTGATCGCCAGGTCGATCCATGATCAGGCTATAGGCAGGCGCAGCACGACTGCACCCGACCAACCAGAGAACGCCCAGGCTGCCGAGCAGCGCCCGTCGCCCTATCAGCCGCGGCCGCTCCTGTCCGGTTTTATCATTCATTCTGTCGAATCTTACTCCTGTTTGAATCTTATTTGAGTCTTACTCCTAGAGGAAGTCATTTACCGTGAGCGAACCAAACAGCCGTTTGGATCAGTATATCGAAGCCCATATGGACGAGTCCATCGCCGAATTAAGCCGCCTCTGTGCCCAGCCGAGCGTCTCTGCATCGGGCGAGGGGGTGCGCGAGTGCGCCGAGCTTGTTGCGGAGATGATCCGCGCCCGCGGCTTCGATGTCCAGCTTATCGAGACGCCGGGCCAACCTGTCGTCGTGGGTAAAGCACAGGGCAAGTCCCCGCGCACCTTCCTATTCTACAACCACTATGATGTGCAGCCGCCGGAGCCGCTGGAATTGTGGGATTCGCCGCCCTTTGAGCCGACCCTGCGCGACGGCAAGCTCTATGCGCGCGGCGTCGCCGACGACAAAGGCGAAATCGTTGCGCGCCTGGCAGCCATCGACGCGGTGCGCGACTTGCATGGCGGCGAACTGCCCTGCAATCTGACCTTTGTGGTGGAGGGCGAAGAAGAAGTCTCCAGCCCGCATATGCGCCAGTTCGTGCTGGATCATCTCGATCTACTGGCCGCGGACGGCGCGCTGTGGGAAGGGGGCGGCGTCGACCACGAAGACCGGCCCAGCACGGTGCTTGGCTTCCGCGGCATCCTAGCGGTGGAGCTTTCGGTCGAGGTGATGAACCGCGATGCTCACTCCGGCAATGCCCATGCGCTGCCCAGCGCGGCCTGGCGCTTGGTGCGCGCGCTCAACAGCATCAAAGGGCCGGACGAGCGCATCTTGATCAAAGGCTTCTATGACAAGGTCCTGCCGCCCAACGATGCGGATCGGGAATTGATCGCCCAGCAGCCCGATACCGAGCCGTTCCTGCGCCAAGTCTTTGGCGTGCGCGAGTTTGTCAAGGGCCGCACGGGCAACGAACTGGTGGCCGCGGTCTTTGAGCCGACCTGCAACATCCAGGGCATCAACACAGGCTATCAAGGCCCTGGCACCAAGACCGTGATCCCGGCCAAAGCCTCGGCCAAGCTCGATTTCCGGCTGGTTCCGGATCAAAACCCGGAAGAAATCGTGTCGCTGCTGCGCCGCCACCTGGACGAACACGGCTTCGACGACGTCACCGTCACCACCTTTGGCATGATGTGGCCCTTCAAGGCGTCGGCGGACGATCCGCTGGTGCAGTTGACGCTTAACACCGCGCGCGAAGTCTATGGCGTCGAGCCGCGCCCGCCGATTCCGTTGGGTGGCGGCAGCAGCCCGGCCTATGCCTTCTCCGGCCCGCTGGGCAACATTCCAGTGGTCCATGCGGGCGTCGGCTATCCGCAAGCGAACGGCCACGCGCCCAACGAGAACATGCGCCTGCGCGACTTCGAGTTGGGGACCAAGCACATCGCCCGGCTGCTCAACGGCTTTGCCGACCTCTAGCCCCTCGCCGCCAAGCCGGTTGCGTGAACAAGCGTCAAGTGAGCAATCCTGCGTGAGCGACACCGGCACACAACGCTGGACAGGCGCGCCGATCATGGACCCGTGGCCGGGCCCCTTGGTCGGCGCGTATTTGCTTATTATCGACGTGGCGCGCCCTTGTGCCGTGTCCTTTGGGCGCTACCGCGGCGGGCAGCCCGTCATTGTACAAAGCGGGCAAATTCTGTATATTGGATCGGCGGGCGGATCGCCGCAGCAGCCGCGGCTGGCCCAGCGCATCCTGCGCCATTTGACGCGCAGCGGCAGCGCGCCGCCCCATCAACTGCGTGAGCCATTCCTGGCCCACTGCCGCCAGACTTGCGCGGTGACGCTGCCCCGGTCGAAAAAATTGCACTGGCACATCGATTACCTGCTCGACCAGCCCGACGTAACCGTCTCTGCCGTGTGGATGGCCCGCGGCAGCCGCATCGACGAGCGACGCTTGCACCAAGCCTTGCACGCCTCCGGGCACACCCTGCCGGTGGCGGAAGGTCTCGGCGCGAGTGACCATGCCCAGGCCACTCACTTGCTCTACTGGCGCAGTTCGGCGCAAGCCCTACAGCAAACGCTTACGAATTTATGTCAACAAAGATTATCATAGAGATTCTCGTAATGGCCTGGATCAACAGCCTATGAGCCACACACCTTCTTCCCATACTGATTCTGCCCAACCTGACCCAACCTATCAGCGCATCTATACCGTCGTGCGCCTGATCCCGCGCGGCCAAGTGGCGACCTATGGGCAGATCGCGTCGATTGTGGGCGACTGCACCGCGCGCATGGTCGGCTATGCCATGGCCGCGGTCACGCCGCAAGACAAGGTGCCCTGGCATCGGGTCATCAACGCACAGGGCAAGATCAGCCTGCGCGCGGATGGCGGCGGCGCAGCGGAACAGCGCGCGCGGCTCGAAGCCGAAGGCATTGTCTTTGACGCGCAAGAGCGAGTGCCGTTGAATCGGGTGCGCTGGCCCGGCCCGTCGATGGAGTGGCTGCAAGACAACGGATTTGATCCACTCCCGCTTTGGCGCGCAGAGTAAGGAGCCAAGAGGAGAGGAGCCAATGGATAGCCTAACCGTGGATAGCTTAACCGTCTCGGCAGAACTGGTCATGAGCCTGGCGTTGGGTATCGGCCTCAGCGCGGCCTGCGGCTTTCGCGTCTTTGTGCCCTTTCTCTTCATGAATGTCGCAGCCCAGGCCGGTTACCTCGACCTGGCCGAAGGGTGGTCGTGGATCGGCTCGATTCCCGCGCTCATCATCTTTGCCACTGCCACCATTCTCGAAGTGACTGCCTATTATGTCCCCTGGCTGGACAATCTGCTGGACAGCATCGCCACGCCCGCGGCCATCGTCGCGGGGATCGTCGCCACCGCGGCTGTGATCAGCGGCATGTCGCCCCTGCTCACCTGGACCCTGGCCGCCATCGCGGGCGGCGGCACAGCCGGGCTGATCCAGACGGGAACAGTCATGCTGCGCGGCATGTCGTCGACGACCACCTTTGGCGCGGGCAATGCCTTTGTCTCCACAAGCGAACTGTTTAGCTCGGTCATGCTGTCCATGCTGCCCTTTGTGCTGCCGTGGCTCACCGTGGTCTTTGTGGCGCTCTTGCTGCTCTGGGTCTGGCGGCGCATTGGCCGCCGCATCGGGCTTTCACGCGCGGCCAGGTAAGCACAAGCGCGACCCACAATCGGGCGCAATTCTTCCTGGCACGCGCCAAGGCGCGCCAAGCCACATCACGGCTTGACACGGCATCATTCCCGTGGTATTGTTGGCGGCGTCAGAAAAGGAGTGTTGGATTCTGACCCTGCCTATTTTGGATGGCGAACCAACCTGCACGAGTAACCATACCCAGAACGAACCATGAGCACCGTCACGTCTCTCTCACGACTTGCCCAACAGCATAGTTTGTTGCGTTCCGGTCGTTTGCAGACTGCCGGTAGCTTTGCTTTGCTCGATAGCCCGCGCCAGGATTGGCGTGGGTTTTCTTTTGCTGGGTATTGGTTTAGCTATTACTACTTTAGCAACTCGTCGCCATCCTGCGCAACGAGGCAGGTTCTGCCTGGGTAAATCCAGTCAAGCCGAAGTCTCAACGAGGGCGTGGAATGGCGAAATTCCCGCCCTCGTTTTTTGTTTCTGAAACAGGCAGTCCATCTGCAGGAGAATGTCATGACAACCGTAGCGTTCCAAGGAGAACACGGGGCCTATTCCGAAGAAGCGATCATTCAGCACTTTGGCGAGAGCATCAAAACGCTGCCCTGCCATGCCTTTGAACACATCTTCGATGCTGTGGAGGCAGGCGAAGCGGACTATGGCTTTCTCCCGGTGGAGAACTCCACGGCAGGCAGCATCAACAAATCGTATGATCTGCTGCTGGAGCACGATCTCAAAGTGCATGGGGAGGCGCTGCTGCGCGTGCGCCACTGTCTGCTCACGCTGCCCGGCAAAGCAGCCACCATTCGCGAGGTACGCAGCCACCCCCAAGCGCTGGCCCAATGCGAGGGCTACCTGAACCGTCACAACTTGGTTGCCGTGCCCTGGTATGACACCGCGGGCAGCGCCAAAGACTTGGCCGCGCAGCCAACAGAGGGCGTGGGCGTCATCGCCAGCGAACTGGCCGCCAAGCACTATGGACTGGAAGTGGCGGACGCGGGCATCGAGGATTCACAGCAGAACATCACCCGCTTCTTTATCCTGGGCAAAGGCGATGCGCCGGTCAGCACACCGTGCAAAACGTCGTTGGTCTTTGCCGTGCCCAACACCGCGGGTTCGCTCTACAACGCGCTGGGAGAGTTTGCCCAGCGCAACATCAACCTGACGCGCCTGGAAAGCCGTCCGCGCCGCAACCGGCCTTGGCAATATGTCTTTTACCTGGACTTCGACGGTCACTGGCAAGACCCCCAGGCCAGCGAAGCGCTCGTCCATCTGCTCAGCCGCGTGGTCTATGTCAAACTGCTGGGTAGCTATCCGGCAGCCGCCCTCAACCATCATGAGCGGACCGCGGCCCAGTCTGAAGTGTTGCAGATCTGACGTGCAGCCGAACGATCCATTCCCAACATCCGGGACTAACAAACTAGGTCAATTACCGCACACGTACTAGTACGAACGCACATTAT
>CAZZNG010000158.1:0-3359 GCA_964655505.1 uncultured Litorilinea sp.
CGGCAGTCTCTTGACACCGCATATTCAAGCGGCGGCTACCCTCATGCTGGCCTTGCCCAAGTCGGGTCTTTCGGCGGCTGAAAGCCGCCCTGTGTGGGGCGATCTGTACTTGGCGGATGTTGGCGTGCCGCCGGAACTGTATGCCCATATTGGGCTGGATGTGCCGCCCCTCTTTGGGGGCAGCCCCATTTTGCCGTTCGATATGGTGGACGGCGTGGCGACGGTGCAAGATTGGGGCGAGTTTGACGAGTTGGACGGATGATGGGATTGTGTTGTGATTGTATGAGTTGTGGTTGTATAAGGTGACGGTGTGGTTCACTGTGTAACGCGAGGACAAAAAAGCGTATGGACGTAGTACAACCAATGGACGGCATTTGGACGATTCTCGCAGTGCTGCTGGTTGCGTTGGGGCTGGCCGGATCGGTGATCCCGGTGCTGCCCGGCCCATTTTTGATCTGGCTGGGCGCGTTGGTCTATGCGTGGGCAAGCGACTTCACCGTCATTGGTTGGGGGATGCTGACCGTGCTTTTGGTGCTCGCGGTGGCGGCCTGGGGGTCGGATCTGTTTTTGAGCACGGTCATGAGTCGCCGCGCCGGGGCGAGTTGGAAAGCGATCCTGGGCGCAATCGTCGGCGGTTTGGTCGGCGCGATGCTGTTGAGCGGCGTGCCGATCTTTGGCACGATCTTGGGCGCGCTGTTGGGCGCGATGGCGGGTATGTGGATTGTCGAGTATTTCGACAAGGGCAACCATGAGGCCGCGACGACCGCTGTGCAAGCCTATGTCGGCAGTGTGTTGGTGGCTGCACTGGTCGAGATGGTGATCGCGCTGCTCATGGTCGGCATCATCGTCGCGCGCGTTTTCTTCTAGGCGCGACAGGTTACAACCGTTCCCCTTTGATTTGATCCATTCGCTTTTGATCCATTTGTTTTAGCCAACTGAAAGCAATGCTATGCGCGCGGTCGTCTTTGTCAATGGCATTCTTCGCAATCTAGATCGCTGGCGCGCCTGGCTGCGCGCCGATGATTATTTGGTGGCCGCGGACGGCGGCGCGCGTCACTGCTTGGCGCTGGGGCGCAATCCGCACGCGCTGGTGGGCGATCTGGACAGTGTGACGCCCCAACTGGTGGCGCAGTTGACGGCGCAGGGGGTGAAGGTCGAGCGTTATCCAGCAGAGAAAAATATGACCGACCTGGAGTTGGCGTTGGAACATGCGCTGGCCGCGGGCGCGAGCGAGATCGTACTGCTCGGCGCATTGGGCGGGCGGCTGGACCAGGCGTTGGCGAATGTGTTGATTCTGGCGCAGCGCGATTGGCCGGTGCCGGTGCGCGTGCTGGAGGCGGAGGAGAGCGCGCTGGTGATGCACGGGGGGGAGACGATCACGCTTGACGCGGCAGTGGGCCATACGGTGAGCCTGATCCCGTTGAGCGAGGAGGTGACGGGCATCACCTATACCGGGCTGCGCTATCCGCTGACGGATGCGACGCTGCGGCTGGGCAGCACACGCGGCATTAGCAATGAAGTGGCCGCGACCCCCGCGACGGTGCACATTGCCACCGGCATTGCGCTGATCGTGCAGACCATGCCTGACTTGACGCGCGATGGCGCGGCGCATGAAGGGGCGGATGCGTCTTAGCCGTTACGCGCTCTGTTTAATGCTTCTGTTCAATTTCCGCGTTGAATGGGGCAGTGTTTAATGTTGCTGTGGCCGCGGCTGTCTCTGGCTCGCTATCTGTTTCCGGCTTATCGGCTGTCTCTGGCTCAATGTCTGTCACTGCCTCACCGTCTGTATAGGCGGTACGCGCCAGCCAGAGGGTAGCGGCGACAGCCACGATGAGCGCGATGACCTGGCTGGCGCGGAAGCCTGCGATGTGGGTTCCGTTTTGCAGATAGGTGTCGGTGATGAGGCGGATCAGGCTGTAGCCGAGGATGCCCATGAGGATGGTGCGGCCAGGTCGCTGTCTGTCGCCCCAAATCCAGAGGATCATGGACAGCAGCGCGCCAGCAATGCCGCGATAGAGGCCGACAGGGTGGCGCATTTCGCCCAGGTGGGGCAGCGCCCAGGGGACTTCGGTGCGCGTGCCGAGCAGCGTGCCGGTGGCATAGCCGGAGACGCCGATCAGCAACATGCCCGCGGCCAAGCCCACCGTCAAGGCCGCGCCGACATGCAGCGGGTGAAGTGCGCGCCAGAGCATATACGCGTAGGCCGCGATGAACGCGGCGACCAGCCCCGGCCAAAACTCGAAACCACTGGGCCGGAGGCTGATAATCAACAGCGGTTCTACACGATAGATGGCCCAAAACTGGAAAACATTCCAGAGTCGGGCTACAATCAATCCGGCGGCAAGGCCGATCAATCCTGTGTTCCAAATGTCGTCGGGATGGATGCGGAGCCGCCTGCCGTAGCGCCCCGCGATGTCCAGGGTGAGGATGGTGGCGAGGATCGCCAGCACCGGGCCTGTGGGCAGTGCCAACGGGCCAAAGGGCAATGTCGGATACATGAAAACTCTTGTGTGAATAGGCCGCCGTCGGCGCTGTCGAGACACTTGTCGCGACGACAGTCACGACCCCCGTCGCGACGCAGCCGGCGGCGGCTTGATCTGATCAAATCAATCGGTAGCGAGCCGGCAATGGGGTCAATGCCCCTACACCGGCATCACCTGACAACGGTCGGCCAATTCGCCGAGCAGAAAGGATTGACAGCCATGCGGATTCTTGTGACCGGCGGGGCCGGTTTTTTGGGCAGTCACTTGGTCGACCGCCTCTTGCAGGAAGGCCATGAGGTGATCGCCATGGACAACCTGATCACCGGATCGACCGACAACATTGCTCACCTAGCGGGCAACCGGCGCTTTCTGTTCATCCATCATGATGTCACGAACTATATATACATCAAAGGGCCGCTGGATGCTATTTTGCACTTTGCCAGCCCGGCGAGTCCGGTCGATTATTTGGAACTGCCGATCCAGACGCTGAAGGTCGGCAGTTTGGGCACGCACAACGCGCTGGGGTTGGCGCTGGCAAAGGGCGCGCGTTTTCTGCTGGCAAGCACCAGTGAAGTCTACGGCGATCCGCTGGTGCATCCGCAGACCGAGGACTATTGGGGGCATGTGAACCCAATCGGCCCGCGCGGCGTCTATGATGAGGCCAAGCGCTTTGCCGAGGCGATGACGATGGCCTATCACCGCACCCACGGCGTGGAGACGCGCATTGTGCGCATCTTCAACACCTATGGCCCGCGGATGCGGCTGAATGATGGCCGCGTTGTGCCCAACTTCATGAAGCAGGCGCTGTCGGGCGAGCCGCTGACGGTGTATGGCGACGGCAGCCAGACGCGCAGTTTCTGCTACGTGGCCGATCTG
>CAZZNG010000158.1:3369-12443 GCA_964655505.1 uncultured Litorilinea sp.
TGTGCCTATCGAGGGGCTGTTGACCTCTTCGGCGGAGGTCGTTCAGACGACTTTCAGCCTGAGCCAGCCGAGCGCGGTGGAGAACGTCGTTACATTTTCGGCAGCCACGGGCCGCCTCCTTGCCGATCTGATCGAGGGCATCTATCGCTTGCTGTTGAGCGACGAGACGGAGCCGGTCAACATCGGCAACCCGACCGAGATCACGATCCAAGAGTTTGCCGAGCGCATCAACGCGCTGACGGACAATGCAGGCGGCATCCGCTATGAACCGCTGCCCAAGGACGATCCAAGACAGCGCCGCCCGGACATTGGCAAGGCCCGGCGCATTTTGGGATGGGAGCCAAAGGTGGAACTGGCGGAAGGGTTGGCCCAGACGGTTGCCTGGTTCGCCGACCGTGTGCCCGCTTCAACGTAGCCGGGTGAGGGCCGGGCAAAGGGCCGCAAGCAAAGTATTTGCATCTGGGATGCAGGCAAACAGATTGGCTGGTGCGCCTGGTGTATGGTAGAGTAACTTGATACAGTTTGCCCGGTTAGAAGCCTGCCGCGGGCAGGGTTGACAAGGGGCGGAAAGGAACAAGCCGTGACGTGCAGCCATGTCGATCAAATTCAGGATGTACACCCGACCGCAACGGGCTGTGAAGACTGTCTGAAGATCGGCGGGCGCTGGGTCCATCTGCGTGTCTGTTTGATTTGCGGGCATGTGGGGTGCTGCGATTCGTCGCCCAACCGCCATGCGACAGCCCACTTCCACGCCACCGGCCACCCGCTGGTGCAGTCGTATGAGCCAGGCGAGAACTGGGTATGGTGTTATGTGGATCAGGTGGTCGTGGGGCAGCGTCCGCCCCTGTACCCGCCGACTCGATAAGCCAAAGCGCTTAGAAGTTAAGAACCTATGGATTTAAATCACATTCGCAATATTTCGATCATCGCTCATATTGACCACGGCAAAAGCACGCTGGCCGACCGTTTGATCCAGATGACCGGCACGGTGACGAACCGCGAGATGCGCGAGCAGCTTCTGGATTCGATGGAGTTGGAGCGCGAAAAAGGGGTCACGATCAAGGCCAGCGCCGTGCGTATGATCTATAAGTATGAGGGGAAAGAGTATCAGATCAACCTGATCGACACGCCGGGGCATGTGGACTTTAGCTATGAAGTCAGCCGTGCGCTGCAAGCGTGTGAGGGGGCTGTGTTGGTGGTGGATGCGTCACAAGGCATCCAGGCGCAGACAATGGCCCATCTCTTTTCCGCGCTGGAACAAGACCTGACGATTGTCCCGATCCTCAACAAGATCGATTTGCCCGCGGCCATGCCCGACGATGTGGCCGAGGAGATCGAGGGGTTGTTGGGGGTGCCCGCGGAGGACATCCCGCGTATCAGCGCCAAGGCCGGGCTGAACGTGGAGGAGGTGCTGCGCCAGATTGTGCTGCAAGTGCCGCCGCCAACGGGCGACTTGAACGCGCCGACGCGGGCGCTAGTCTTTGACTGTATTTATGATTCGTATCGCGGCGTGATCGCCTATGTGCGCGTGGTCGACGGCGTGATCGAGGACGGTTCGGAACTGCTGGCGATGGTCAGCGGCAAGACCATGCAGCCGTTGGAGATCGGTGTGCTGACGCCCGCGCTGCTGCCGACGAAGCGGTTGCAGGCGGGCGAGGTCGGCTATATCGCAACTGGGCTGAAGTCGGTGCAGGATTTGGACGTGGGGGACACGATTACCCTGGTCTCTCGACCGGCGACGGAGCGGCTGCCCGGCTACAAGCCCATGAAGCCGATGGTCTTTGCCGGTGTCTATCCGTCCAGCCCCGACGATTACGGCGAACTGCGCGACGCGCTGGAAAAGCTTCAACTCAACGATGCCGCGCTGGAGTATCAGGCCGAAACCAGCCAGGCGCTTGGCTTTGGCTTCCGGCTGGGCTTCTTGGGCCTCTTTCATATGGAGATCATCCAGGAGCGGCTGGAGCGCGAGTATGACTTGGACGTGATTTTCACCGCACCATCGGTCGAATACCGCGTGCTCAAGACCGACGGCGAACTGATCGTGATCGACAGCCCGGCGGAACTGCCGGAGCCGACGCAGATCGAAGCCATCGAGGAGCCGTGGTGCGATCTGCGCATCTTCACGCCCGCCGAATATATCGGCGCTATCATGGAGTTGGTGACCCGACGTCGCGGCGAACTGACGAACCAGAGTTGGCTGGATAGCAAGCGCGTCGAAATCGCTTGCAAGATTCCGTTGGCGGAATTGATTGTCGATTTCTACAATGAGCTGAAGGCGCGCACGCGCGGCTATGCCAGCATGGACTATACCATCGACGAGTATCGCGTGTCGGATATGGTCAAGCTGGATATTCTGGTCAACAGCCAGCCGGTCGATGCGTTGAGCGTGATCGTCCACAAAGACGACGCTTATCGCAAGGGACAAAAGCTGGTTAGCAAGATGAAGGACATCATCCCGCGCCAGATGTTTACCGTGCCGATCCAGGCCGCGATAGGCAACAAGGTGATCAGCCGGGCCAATGTTCAGGCGCTGCGCAAGGATGTGCTCTCCAAGTGTTATGGCGGCGACATCACGCGCAAGCGCAAGCTGATCGAGAGACAGAAAGAAGGCAAGCGCCGCATGAAGATGGTGGGGAGCGTGGAGATTCCCCAGGAAGCCTTTATGTCGGTGCTTAGTTTGGAGGATGAGTAGGCGACTGGCTTCATCGGCCAACCCTGCCGACCCACCCCACCGGCCAGTCGCCTCCGGCCCCATGTGGCGAATCTTCCCTGATCCAGCGTGTCCAAGATGAATGAGATCATGGCGCAGATCCGGCGCATGGGGATTGATCCCAAGCGATCCCTGGGCCAGAACTTCCTGCTTGACGCCGGTCACTTGGACAAGATCGTCGCCGCCGCAGACTTGGCGGGTGGCGATGCCGTGCTGGAGGTTGGCCCAGGCCCCGGCACGCTGACGGCACGGCTGGCCGCTGCTGCAGGCGAGGTGGTCGCCGTCGAACTGGACGACCGGCTGATCGCGCTGCTGCAAGAGGAATTTGCCGGTCAGCCCCATGTGCGGATTGTGCATGGGGATATTTTGACGCTGTCGCCGCCTGCGCTCTTCACCCAGCCCACACCCCGCTATAAAGTCGTTGCCAATCTGCCTTATTACATTACCAGCGCGGTGCTGCGGCATCTGCTGGAGGCCGAGCCGCCCCCGGTGCTGGCGGTTGTGCTGGTGCAAAAGGAGGTGGCGGAGCGCATCTGCGCGCAGCCGGGCGATCTGTCGCTGCTGGCTGTGAGCGTGCAGTTTTATGCCGAGCCGAAGCTGGTGCATCGTATCCCTGCCGGGGCCTTTTACCCGCGACCCAAGGTGGACAGCGCGGTGCTGCGGCTGGACGTGCGACCCCAGCCCGCGGTGACTGCTGTGCCTGCGGAACGCTTTTTCCAGGTGGTGCGCGCGGGCTTCAGCCAGAAGCGCAAGCAACTTGCCAACAGCTTGAGCGGCGGGCTAGGGCTTGCCAAGCCGGTGGTGGCCGCGGCCATGGGTGCGGCGGGCGTAGACCCGGCGCGGCGGGCCGAAACCGTGGACTTGGCCGAGTGGGAGCGCATCTGTTTGGCGCTGGATGAAGCCACCGGCTGATTTCGCCGATCCTTTGGCTGGGCCTCGAACTTGTGGAATAATGAAAACAGGCAAGCAGACCCTCCCCCTTCTCCTTTGGTCGTATGATCCTGTCTGGGTTCTGGATTGTACGAGCCGAGGGGCGACTTGATGCACTGGGCAGAGGCCGGACGGGCCAAGAGAGGCTGCTGCATGGCGCATCGCCTCGCGGTGCAGCGTGTTGCACAGTGGGGGATGATTCGCATTCGGCAAGATGACGATGACCGTTGATAAACAAGGTACGGGGACACGCCAGCGGGCCGCGGCCGCGCCGGAAAGCGAACAGGCTGTGCCTGGGGCCATCGCGGTGCCTGACGCGCCCGACAATCCACTGAGCGAACGCGAGATGGAGGTGTCGCGCCTGTTGGTGACGGGCGCGACAAACTCTGAGATTGCGCGCGCCCTGGTGATCAGCCCGCACACGGTCAAGGTGCATCTACGCAATGTGTTCGAGAAGCTGAACGTCAACAGCCGCACCGAAGCGTCTATGGTTCTCTTGCAGCGCGGTTGGGTGGTGATGCCAGGCGTGGAAGCGCCCGACCAGGCTGAGCCGGAGCCGCCCGCGCCGGAGCCTGAACCGCTGGCCGACCTTGCGCCCCAGCCGCAGCTTTGGCAATTTGGCCTGGTGGGGCTGACGCTGGCTCTCTGTTGGGTGGCGTTGATGCTGCCTGTCTGGTTTCCGCGGCCCAAGTCGCCGGTCGGGCTGTTGAGCGATGTGGGGCAGACGGTGGTGGGGCCGCCGGTGTTGGAATCGCTGCCGCGTTGGGAGCAGATCGCGCCGCTCCAGCAGCCGACGAGCCGGGCAGCCACCACCCAAGCAGGCGACAATATTTACTTTGTGGGCGGCGAGAACGCTGACGGGCTGACCCTGACCAGCGCCGCGGTCTTTCAGGTGCGCAGCGGCACTTGGTCTCCGATTGCCGATCTGCCCGCGCCGCGCGCCAATGCTGCGTCGGCCTGGGCGGGTGAGACGTTGGTGGTGGCGGGCGGCAGCGCGCTGGCGCCGGACGATGTGATGGCGTGGACGATCTTCGACGATCTGCTGCGCTATGACCCCACAGCGGATCAATGGCGCACAGCGGGCAACTTGCCCATGCCCCTTGCTGGTGGGGCGCTGGCGGCCTATGGCGACCATGTTTACCTGGTGGGCGGCTGGGATGGGACAGCGGTGCGCGGCGAGGTGTGGCGGCTGCCGGTTGGCGGGCTGGACGGCGCTGCGCCCGCGGATTGGGAAGTGGTAACAACCCTGCCCAGCCCCGCGGTCTTTTTCGGGTCGGTGGTGGTGGACCGTATGCTCTACGTAGTGGGCGGCTATGACGGGCGGCGTGAACTGACCGACGCGGCGCGCTATGACTTGATCAGCGGCGTCTGGCAGCGGCTGCCGCCGCTCAGCACCGCGCGCAGCGGCCTGGGCCTGGTCAACGACGGGGTGTCGGTGGTCGCCTTGGGCGGCGGTTGGGGCGGCACCATTCAGACGCATGAGCGGCTCGACACGGTGACCAATCAGTGGGTGGCGATTGACTCGCCCATCCGCGGGGAATGGCGGCATTTTGGCGCGGCCGCGCATGAGGGCAACATCTACATGATGGGCGGGTGGAGCGGTGACTATCTGGCGACGAACCTGCGCTTCCAAAGCACTTTCCGCGCCATGCTGCCCATGATTCCGCAGGGCAACGATTAATCCCCACGTTATTTAACGAACTTCATTTAACGAACTTCCGGGACGCTTACGCCGCCGTTGCCTCAAGTGGCAACTGTAGCCAAACAAGTGGCGGCGAGAGAGTATATGAGCGTCCCGGAAGTTTATCTGTTTAATTTTGGCCGGTGAGACGCAGGATCTTCTCGCGCGTCTCGCGCCAGGAGATCTTGCTCAACCCCATTTTGGTACGCAGCCGCTCTTCGGGCATGCCCAGCCGGTAGTCGCGCACGGCCGCGGTCCAGCGCAGCGTCTCGAAGCCTACCTGGGTGCTGCGGATACCGGCGCGGCGGCCTACTTCGTCCAGCACATATTCGAGGTTACGCGGGGTGCACTCGAACAGGTAAGCCTCTGGCTTGTACTGGCTTAGATACTGGCGCAGCGCGGACACGATGTTGGGATCGAGCGAGAGACGCCGATTTTTGTGCGCCTGGTTGGCATTGGCATAGCGGATGTTGACGGCTGGGTATTGGGGGTCGTCAACTTCCAGGTCGCTGATGAGCAGATTGGCGCATTCGGACTTCTTCATGCCTGTCTGTATGAGCAAACTCACCAGCAGATAGGGCCGCGCGTCGGGCCGTTTGCGGTCGAAGAGGAAATCTTGGGCGGCGCGCATGAGGCGGCCCACTTCTTCATCGCGCAGGATCACGGGCAGCGGTGTGCGCGCGGGCTGCTGGATGATGGGCGCGGCCGGATCGGTGCCCAAGACGCCAATGCCGTGGATCCAGCCGAAAAAGACCTTGAGCGTGGTGATGCGCCGGGCCAGGGTCTTGGCGCTGCAACTGCGCCCGCGGCCATGCTGCAACCAGTTGAGGAACTCTTCCAGGTCGTTTGTGCTGACTTGGTGCAGCTTGGTGCTGCCGTCCATGAACTGGATGAAGATCTTGAGGTCGTTGCGGAAGGCTTTGATGGTGTTGTCGCTAAAGCCTTTGCGCAGCATGTATTCGCCGAAGGCCGCGACCGCGGCGGTGAGGGTGCTGTCGGCGCGCAAAGGCGGCGGCAGATCAATTTCACCGTCGTTTGTGTCGGGGGTGAGCTTGGCGGCTGTCAATTCGTCTTGGGAGAGATTATCACTCATACTCGCTGCATCCATTACGGGCGTCGCCGGGCTGTGCCGATTGGCGTTGTGGCGCGCAAACGTTTCGTATAGTGTGGCGCGAGTATAGGACGGGTTGCAGGGCTTGTCAAACTGTTGGGCGCGGTGACAGGCGATGACGGGAATCTGGGGGTGCGCTGCACCCTTTTCTGGCTGATCAGCGGTTTTCCGGTGCGTCGTTCGCGTGCGGACTGCGCACAGTCAAGCGGAGCAGTCCGCACGCGGCGGATCATCACACTACAGTTCTTCTTCGCTCTCGTAGAGGGGATTTTCGTTAACGATCATATCCATGAGCATATTGTCGTCGTCGGATTCGTCCCTCTCCTGCGCTTGCTGGTAATGCCGAACGCTGCGCTTGGTGTAGTTAGGTTCCAGCGTGGCGTTACCAAACTTGTCCATCACATCGTCTTGCATCATCAATCGGGTAAAGGTGGTCTGATCCCATTTCTTTACCAATTTCTTCTCTTTCTTCAGCTTGCGTAGATAGTCCTGCACATCTTCGAAGCGCTTCTGAAGATCCTGGATCTCTTGGTTGGTGAGGCCGCCGTGCTTCGAACGCAATGCCTTGGCTATGTTCTTCGACTTTTTCTTGAGGATGCGGTTGGCCGTCTTTTCATCGACCAATGCGGGGAGGCCAAGGTAGCTGTTAAAGGGGTCGCTTTCGCCTTTGCTGAAGGCCATGTCGTTGTCGATGCCTTTGACCTTGCCGGTTTTTGGATCGATGTAGATGTTGCCGCCGTGGCGGTCCGCTTGGCCGGTGATGGCATCCAGCAACTGAAGATCAGACAATCCCTTTTGCGTCACCGGGTTGCTAAAGTTATGGTAGTTGTGGTACGAGCCTGAAAGGGCCATCAACTGGCCGTCTACAACTTTGAATCTGGCGGGGTCGGGCGACTCACCCTCCTCTTCGTACAAATCTTGCCAAATTTCGGGGGCTGGCTCGTTGAACTGATTCTCGGTAATCGGTTTGCCTTTTACCAGAGCCGAAACAGAGCCGAATTCTTGTCCATGCTGAGCATACACTTCCTCAGCCAGTGTATTCAGGCCCAGCCACTTATCCAGACGCGAAGAGGCGACTGCCCGGTCTGACATGTGGCTGCCCGTCTCACTAATGTCTACATCCGGCTTGAAGAAGCCCAATTTGGCTTTAGATTTGCCAATCTTACCTTTGTAACGGATCTTGTCGACGCGGTTGTAGGTTCCGCCTTCGCCTTGTGTGTGGGTTTTGACGTCTTTGTCCAGCATCTGATGCTTACGACGTTTGCGCTTTTGCCACCACCATTCGCGTTGAATTTGAGCCGGCATGCGCGAGATGGTTGAGGGGGACATTGGGGCGGTTGAATCGACACCCGCTTGCGCGGCCCGCGAATAGGGCTTGACTGCCCCTTGTTGGATGGTGTGCACTGCCTCATGCGCGGTCAGCCGTAGATCGTGCGGCGACTGTCCGTCGCCATAGTAGATGTGGTTTTTGTGGGTAAAGGCGCGGGCTTGGAGGTCGCGCGTGAGCTGTACAGCCTGCGGGCCGGTGTGGACTTTGACTGGGCCTAGATCGACGCCCAGTTTGGGTTCTAGGGCGCGGCGCACTGTTTGCGGTAGAGATGTCCCGGCATGTTGTGTACGCCGGAGCCGGTTGGCGATATCTTCTCCGACCGTGCCCCCCTCCGGGCCAATGGACGGTTGTGCAGCGGAAGGCTTTGTTGCACTGCCCCTTTCTTCCTGGCGTTGTATGTTGTTGGGTTGAAAGGGACTGTCCACAACGGAGCGGGCGATTCGTTCGGCTTCACGTTCGTAAGGGTCGTCCGCCGGTCCGACGTTGAGCAGCGGCTGGGTGACCGGGGCGGGCTGGGCAGGGGGGCTGTCGTTGCTTTGTCGCCCTAATAGGCGTGACACGGCTTGATTGCCGACAGATCGTTGCAGGGCGAGGAGATCGTTTGGCGTGAGTTGGACCGGATCGGCGCGGGCGCGCTGAATGCTTTGCCTCGTAAGCGGTGCGATAGCGGGCGCAGTGTGGTGTGCCTGCACGCGATGCTTCATCCGTGCGGTCTTGCGCTTGTCGGTCTGTCGCATGATGATGCTCCCTTTGGCTTGGGTGCTGTAAGTTTGGGGTAGGAACGTGATCAGGTTCTGGGTAAGGAGGAAGCAGTCGAGGCAAGTACACCCCGCCTGATGGTCTGGCGGGTGTGTACGGGGCACACTTCGTTGTGTACGGGAGCACACTTCGTCCTAGGGGACCTGAGACGATGTTCGAGTATAAACTGAATTTTTATTCTTTGTCAAGGGGGGTGGCGAAAAAATATAAAAGTGGCCCTTTAAATTGTTGTTTATGTGTGTTTGTTAACAAAAATTGTCGAGCCGCACACTGGGCCAGCAACGTTGATGAGCAAATGTTACAGGGTCCGTATAAAAAAACTAGGCCAGGGAATGACTCCCTGGCCTAGTAAATTTGCGCAAGCTAGCGTGCTATGGAGGCGTGTCTCCGATAGGCAAGCAGCACATGCCTAGAAGATGCCGCTGCCAAAGGTGGTGGCAAAGACTAGGGAGACGATGCTCATGAGCTTGATCAAGATGTTGAGCGAGGGGCCGCTGGTATCCTTGAAGGGGTCGCCCACGGTGTCGCCGACGACCGCGGCCTTGTGCGCCTC
>CAZZNG010000159.1:0-12344 GCA_964655505.1 uncultured Litorilinea sp.
AGAGCGTGATCGTCGACGACGAGGCCGCCGAAGGCGCAGAGCCGACTGTCGTGCTGGACGAAACCGATTGGGATGTGACGCCCGACCAAGAGAACCCCATGGAGCCGCCCGGCTTTGACGAGGCGCTGTTGGGCATGCGCCCCGGCGAGCAGAAGGAATTTACGTTGGAATGGCCCGCGGACAGCCAAAGCATCTATGCAGGCAAGAAGGCCAAATTCAACGTCACGCTGCACACGATCCAGGCGCACAGCAAGCCGGAATTGAACGACGAGTTTGCCCAGCTAGTGGGGCCGGACTTTAAGACGCTGGACGACCTGAAGAACAATATCCGCGAGAGCCTGCTGGAAGAGCGCAAGGCCGAGGCCGAGAACGAGTTCCTTGACAAGGCGCTGGACGCGCTGGTGGCCCAGGCCAAGATGGTCTATCCGCCTGTTGTGGTGGAGGACCAGATCGACGTGATGGTCAACGAACTGGAGCGGCAGTTGCGCCAGTTTGGCATCGAGGACGTCGAAGACTATCTGCGCCAGATCGGCCAGGATTTGGCGCAATACCGCGAGAGCCTGCGCCCCAATGCCGAGGTGATTGCGCGGCGCAACTTGGTTATCTCCGAACTCTACACGCAGGAAGGCATTGAGGTCACCGAGGAAGAGATCGAAGAGCGCATCAACCGCATGGTCGGCGAGATGGGCGAAGGCGAGGAAGAATCCGATTCCACCCAAGCCCTGCGCGAGATGATGCGCAGCGGTTCGGGCCGCGCCGTGATCGAAAGCCAAGTGTTGCAGGAGAAGGCGCTGGATCGGCTCTTGGCGATTGTGCGCGGCGAGGAATTGCCGCCCAAACCCGAACCCAAAGCCGAAAGCGCCGCGGGCGAGGCTGAAGCCGCAGCCGCCACCGATGAGTCTGCAACCGATGAGCCTGCAACGGACGAGCCTGCCGCCGATGAGCCTGCTGCAGCGGGCAACGAAGGCTAATCTGGCTGAGACGCTACATTGGCGCGTCGCTAGCTAAATGCTAATACAATGCAAACGCACAACCGGAGCCTGCTTACGTAGTTGATCGTCTACTGGGCGTATGGTGAGGTATACACTATCACGTATACATTGCCACAGTCCATGCTAGAGCTTAAACAAGAATTGGAGCTATACAAATGATTAATCCAACCAACTTGGTTCCAATGGTGATTGATAGTAGCGGGCGAGGTGAGCGAGCTTATGACATCTATAGCTTGCTACTCAAGGAACGCATTGTCTTTCTTGGCACGCCGATAAATGATCAAATTGCAAACCTGATCATTGCCCAACTGCTTTATCTCAATGGCGATGATCCGAACCAACCCATTAATATGTACATCAACAGCCCCGGCGGCAGCGTTTATGCCGGTTTGGCAATCTACGACACCATGCAGATGATCACCGCGCCGGTTAGCACCTATGCAGTGGGTGTGACCGCCAGCATGGGCACGGTGTTGCTGGCTGCGGGGGCCGAGGGCCGACGCTATGCGCTGCCCCATGCGACCATCCACCTGCACCCTGCCAGCAGCGGCGCGCAGGGCTATACCGAAGATGTGCGCATCGCTTTCCGTGAGCAAGAGCGCGTGCAGACCCAACTCTTCCACCTGGTCGGCAAGCACACTGGCCGCCCGTGGAAGGAGATCGAGAAGGACTTCGAGCGCGACCGCTACATGGATGCCATCGAGGCCAAGGAATATGGCTTGGTCGACGAGGTGCTGGGCGATACGAGCGACATTGTGCGGGTGCGCAACGGCGAGATTATCGTGCCTGACTATGCCAAGAACGGCGACGGGTCTTAGTCGCCTCAAGTAAGGTACATAGAGGCGAGGCATTTTTCCGCGCGTCAGATGGCATGGACCGCGGCGAGTGCCTCGCTTTTTTTCATGAAGGAAGTAAGAGTACTGACCCATGGCAGAGACTCCACATACAGGTGAACCGCGCTGTTCATTCTGCGGTAAAGAACGGGCAGAAGTCCACCGCTTGATCGAGGGGCCGGGCGATGTCTATATTTGCGACGAGTGCGTGCTGTTGGGCGCAGAGATCCTGGCCGAAGAGGGGCTGGCTGAAGCGCCCCAGGCCGCGCCGGTCGGGGCTGCTGCCATGCGCTCAATCCCAAGCCCGCGTGAGATCGTCGAGCACCTGGATCAATATGTAATCGGCCAGACGCACGCCAAAAAGGTGCTGTCTGTCGCGGTCTATAACCACTATAAGCGTGTGTTTGGGGCCAGGGCCGGGCGCGCGGAGGCGCTCCCCGTCCAAGACGCGGGCGAAGATGTTGAGCTAACCAAGAGCAACGTCTTGTTGATCGGCCCCACCGGCAGCGGCAAAACACTCCTGGCCCAGACGCTGGCAAAGCTGCTCCAGGTTCCCTTTACGATTGCCGATGCAACCACGCTGACCGAGGCAGGCTATGTGGGCGAGGATGTCGAGACGATCCTGGTGGGGCTGCTGCAAAATGCCGACTGGGATACAGAGCGCGCGGCGCATGGCATCGTCTACGTGGACGAGATCGACAAGATCGCGCGCAAAAGCGGCGACAACCCCAGCATCACGCGTGACGTGAGCGGCGAGGGGGTGCAGCAAGCCCTACTCAAGATCATCGAAGGCACGACAGCCAATGTGCCGCCGGGGTCGGGGCGCAAGCACCCGCAGCAGGAGTTTATCCAACTCGACACACGCAACATCCTCTTTATCTGTGGCGGCGCGTTTGCCGATCTGGATGAGGTGGTGCGCAAGCGTTTGCTGCGTCGCGGTCAGTTGGGGTTTGTGCCCGACGAGGAAGTGGTGCTGCTGCGGCGCAGCGTCGAACCCTCGGCGCTGGACGAAGAAGCCGCTCCGCTGCCCGACGATCTGCCGGATCGCCAGCGCGAACTGCACATCCGCCGCATGGAGAAGGAAGCGCGCGACGCGAGCTATTACTTGCGCCAGGTCATGCCCGACGACCTACTGGCCTATGGGCTGATCCCCGAATTCATCGGACGTCTGCCGGTGGTGGCGAGTTTGGAAGGCTTGGACCGTCAAACGCTGGTCCGCATCCTCACCGAGCCGCGCAATAGCGTGGTGCGCCAGTTCCAGCGGCTCTTTGCCATGGATGGCGTACAGTTGGAATTTGAGGAAGAGGCGCTGCACGCGGTGGCGACCGAGGCATTCTTGCGCAAGACAGGCGCGCGCGGCCTGCGCAGCATCGTCGAAGAGGCGCTGCTGGATGTCATGTTCGAGATCCCAAGCAACACCGATGTGGTGCGCTGTGTGGTGACCAAGAGCGTCTTTACCGAAGGCCGCCCGCCCACACTTTATAACACCCAGGAGCAGCCGATCACCTTCCCGCGTGAATTGCGCAGCGCGGCGTAGCCAAGCCGCTCACCTTTGACTCTGAACAGGTCGCCGGACGCTACCGGCGGCCTGTTTTTTGTTTAGGGAGACGGTGGCGGCACGGCAGTCAGCGCGTCAAGGAGGGCGCGCCGCGCCAGAGGATAGCTCTGGCGGAAGACGTGCAGCGCCGTGGCGTCGAGCGTGCTCAGGACTGTCTCCAACTGGTCGAGCGCAGCGTCCAGTTGATCCGCGGCCGCGACCACACCGGCCCAGCTTGCGGCATAGTCCGCGGGCGGCGTCAGGCTGCGCGCCTGGTCGTTCAGCCCGCGCAAGGCTGCCATCTGATTGGCTGTGCTGCGTACCCAATCGCCATAACTGAGCATCAGCGGGTCCGCGTCGAGCAGTGCCATCTGCGCGTCCAGCCCTTCCAGCGCGGGCGGATAGGCTCCGGCAAGCTGGTTGGCTTCGGCGAGAAAGGCGATTAACCCCGCGTCCGGCGGCAGGGGGACAGGCGTGGCAATGGGCGCGACGACAAGCGCCCCGGCCAGGCTGCCCGGCGTGGCAGTCGGGGTGACGGTGGGCGTGGGCGTCTCGCTGGGGGTAGGCGTTGCGCTGGGTGTCGGCGTAGGCGAGGGCGTGGGGGTGGGCGTCTGTGTCGCCGTCTCGGTCGGTGTGGGCGTGGGAACCAGTGTCGCGGTGGGCGGCGGCGTGATGATCACCACGGCAGGCCGCGTGGCGGTTGGCGCAGTGGCGACCGCAGTTGGCGAAGGCAGGGGCGTCGGCGTGGGCAGCGCCGCGCTGACCCACCGATAGGCTGCCCCCAGGCTCAATGCACCCACCAAGCCGCTTGCTACCAACAGGCCGACAAGACAGCCCCAGCGGATCGGCTTGGGCGCGGGGCGGTATGTGGCGGGTGGGGGCGTTTGTGCGGCCATGTTCGGAACTTCTTGCACCGTTGCGTGTTCAGGGTGTCAAGGGGTGTTAAGCAAACCGACGGCGACTAAGAAGAATTCTGGCGTAAGAGGGCGATGACTTTCTGGTCGGTTACTGGGAAAGGATAGGCGTCTAACTCGTCCAACGTAATCCAGCGCCAATCAGCACAGCCCAGTGCTTGGGGCGTACCCGCTACATGGCGCGCGTGAAAGGCATGTAGGGTAATGCGAAAATGGGTGTAGGCGTGGCGCACCTGTGTAATCGGTTCGCCCACTTCGATGTCGATGGCTAACTCTTCGCGTATCTCACGGCGCAGACAGGCGGCCAGGTCTGCGTCCTCCGGCTCCAACTTGCCGCCGGGAAATTCCCACAGCCCGCCTAGCATCCCCTCTTGCGGTCGCTGCGCGATCAAGAACTTGGAGGCGAAAGGATCGCCCTGCCAGATCACCCCCGCGGCCACATCATAGTGGGGCGTGGGCCGCTTGGGCAGTGTCACCGGCCGTTCAGCCTGCGTGCCGTGGGCCGCGGCCTGGCAATGCGCCGCCACGGGACAGAGCAGACAGCGCGGGTTGACCGGAACACAGATGGTCGCGCCCAGTTCCATGAGCGCTTCGTTGGTCGACCCGGCGCGACCCGCCTCGGCCGCGCTGACCACCGCGCGCGCCAACGCCCACAGCAGACGCAGCGTTTCCCGCTCTTCGATGGGCGTGGCAATGTCGGCCAGGCGACTGAGCACGCGCTTGACATTGCCGTCGAGGATCGGCTCCGGCTGGTTGAAGGCCAAGCTGAGAATGGCCCCCACCGTGTAGTCGCCAATGCCGGGCAGGGCAGCCAGTGCCTTGCGTTCGGCGGGCAGTTCACCGCCATGTTCGGCCATGACGATCTGCGCGGCGCGGTGCAAATTGCGCGCCCGCGCGTAGTAGCCCAACCCCTCCCACAGCTTGAGCACCTCCTGCTGATCCGCGGCAGCCAGCGTGGCAATGGTGGGGAAGCGCGCCATCCAGCGTTCGAAGTAGGCGACGACTGTATCAAGCCGGGTCTGCTGGGCCATGATCTCGCTGACCCAAACCGCGTAGGGATCGCGCTCACCTGCCGGTGCAGCGCGCCACGGCAGCGAACGTTGCTGATGATCGTGCCAATCGGCAAGTTTTTGTGCGATGGACGCAAAATCCAGGCGAGGAAGCGTGGGTGTGGTCACCGTCTGAAAGGTCTAGACCAGCCTACGTGGGCGGCGGGCCCAAAAAGGCGCACTGACCGAAGCTCATAGCCATAAAGAAGACGAGCAAGACGACCCACATCCAGACAGGCAGCCCGGCAAAGGTCTGGGTGGTGCGTTTTTTCTTGGGTTGTGGCTTGGGAAGCTCGGTCTGGCAGCGCCAGCAAACGTCTTTATCGTCGGGGTTCCATGTGCCGCAATTCGGGCAATTCGGCATGGTGCGTTGTCTCCTTCTTGGCTGGTTAGGCGGCATGGTAGCATAGAAAAAAGGCCAAAGCAAGATATGGAGCGGCGTGGCGCACGAAGCCCATGATCAGCGGTGCGGCGCATGGCGAAAAGCGTGGACTTGGGGCACAATATACCCGCGTGCCGCTTCACCCGCATCATTATTTGGAACCGCATGTGGGAACCGCACCAGCACGGGCGACTCGCTCGTCCAGCCCAATCCGGCATTCACCAAGCGTATACATGCTGTGCGCATGGCGCAGCAGTATGCTCTTTCTACCTTCTACGAGTAGCGTAAACAAACCATGACCGCAACCATTTCGCCCCCCGCGGGCGCACCGACCGCCGGGTCGAGGACGCCGCCGCGTAGCTTGACCGATCCACACCTGCGCGACCTCATGAGCCAGTGCATTCACTGTGGCCTCTGCCTGCAAGCCTGCCCCACTTACAATGTCTTTCATACAGAGATGGATAGCCCGCGCGGGCGCATTGCTTTGATCAACGCGGCTGCCGATGGGCGCATCGGCGTGGACGGGCCTTTTCAAGCGCATCTAGACCTGTGCCTCGGCTGCCGCGCCTGTGAAACGGCCTGCCCGTCCGGCGTGCAGTATGGCACGCTCTTGGAGGCCGCGCGCGTCGCCATCAATGAGAACAGCCCCCCCAGCCGTCTAGAGCGCATCGCCCGGCGCATTAGCCTGGCTGAACTGCTGCCCAAGCGGAGGCGTCTGCGTCTGTTGGCTCGGCTGATGCGCGTCTATCAAGCCAGCGGCCTGCAATGGCTTGTGCGCCGAGCCAAGCTCTTGCCGGACGGGTTGGCGGGCATGGAGGCGCTGCTGCCGCCCCTGGTCACCGACTATCCCGATTATTCGCGCCCGGCCCCGGCTGTGGGCAAGAAGCGCGGGGAGGTGGCTTTCTTGGTCGGCTGTGTGCAGGATGCCTTCCTCTCCAACGTCAACGCGGCCAGCGTGCGCGTCTTGCAGCGCAACGGCTACGAAGTCCACTTTCCGCCTACCCAGACCTGCTGCGGCGCAGCGCCCCTGCACATCGGCGAGCAAGCGCTGGCACAAGAACTGGCCCAGCGTAACATCGACGCCTGCTTGGATCGTGACTACGTTGCCATCATCAGCAACGCGGGCGGCTGCGGCGCGACGCTCAAAGAGTATGCTCACCTGCTGGCCGATGACCCGCTCTTTGCCGAGCGCGCCAAGCAGTTCACAGCCAAGGTGCGCGACATCAGCGAATTCTTGGCCGAACACCTGCACAACCCACCCACGGGGCGCATCGAACAGCGCGTGACCTATGTGGATTCGTGCCACCTGCGCCACGCGCAAAAGGTCGTGGCCCAGCCACGCAAGCTGTTACAGGCCATCCCCGGCTTGGAACTGGTCGAACTGCGCCAGCCCGATATGTGCTGTGGCAGCGCGGGCGTCTACAACATCATGCAGCCGGAAACCGCCAATCAGGTGCTAGACAACAAACTGGCCGACGTGGCCGATACCCAGGCCGCCACCGTGGTCACCACCAATACCGGCTGTCACATGCAGATGATCTACGGCGTCAACAAGGCCGGGATTGCAGCCGAGGTGGTTCATCTGGTCGAGTTGCTCGACCGCTCCTATTTCAATGGGGAGGCGGCATGAACAGCGTCACCTTGCAGGCCCTCTTTGACAAGCGCCAGCTTGCGCTTGACCCGGTGGCGTTGATCACCTATGAGGTCGACGCGGGGTATGACCGTGGGCGGCCTGACGGCGTCTTTTACCCCGAATCGACCGAGGATGTGAGCCGCATCATGCGCTGGGCCGATCAAGCGGGCGTGCCCTTGGTGGCGCGCGGCGCGGGCACAGGGCTTTCAGGCGGCGCGGTTCCTGAACATGGCGGCCTCATTGTCGAATTTGCGCGCATGAACCAGGTGCTCGAACTGGATACCCAGGGGCGCAGCGCGTCGGTCCAGGTGGGCGTGGTCAACCTGGCCTTCGATACCCTGGTCAAGCAGGCGGGCCTCTATTACCCGCCCGACCCTTCCAGCGGGCGCTCGTCGCTCATCGGCGGCAACTTGGGCATGAATGCAGGCGGCCCCCACTGCTTCAAATATGGCGTGACCACCAACTATATTAGCGGGCTGGAGGTGGTCTTGGCCGATGGCCGCGTCGTGCAGCTAGGCGGCCGCGCGCTCGACTATCCCGGCTATGACCTCTGCGGCATCTTGGTCGGCAGCGAGGGCACGCTGGCGATTGCCACCCGCGCCGACCTGCGCCTGATCCGCAATCCACCGGGCGTCAAGACCATGATGATCGCCTTTGACAGCGAGGAACAGGCAGGCAAGGCTGTCTCTGCCGTGATTGCCGCGGGGCTTGTGCCCGCCACGTTGGAGATGATGGATCAGCGCATCATGCGCATCATCGAGGCCTATGCGCCTGTGGGGCTGCCGGTCGATGCGCGCGCCGCGCTGATCGTCGAGGTGGATGGCTATCCCGCCAGCCTGGACGCGCAGATGGAGGAGATCGCCGATATCCTGACCACCCACGGCGGCTTTGACCTGCGGATTGCCCAAAGCGAGGCGGAGCGCGCTCAAATTTGGTATGGGCGCAAGAGCGCGGCCGGTTCGCTCTCGCGGCTCGCACCCAACTTCTACTTAGTGGACATCACCGTGCCGCGCTCGCGCCTGGCCGATACATTGGCCGCGGTCAATGAGGTTTGCGACCGCTACGGGCTGACCGTGGGCCATGTCTTTCACGCGGGCGACGGCAATTTACACCCCGCGATTGCCTTCGATGGCCGCGACGAAGCGGTCAAGGCCAAGGTCTTTCAAGCGTGCGCCGAGATCGTGGCGATCTGCCTGGAGCGCGACGGCAGCATCACGGGGGAGCATGGCGTCGGCATCGAAAAGCGCCCCTATATGAGCATGATGTATTCGGGCGCGGAGCTATCCGCCATGCTGGAGATCAAGCACCTGTTTGACCCCAAAGGGCTGCTCAACCCCGGCAAGATCTTCCCGTCGGAGGTGCCGCCCGCGAACCGCGCCGATCCGCGCGTGCCGACCGCTGCGCTCATCGCGCCCACGAGCGTGGAGGAGGCTGCGTCCGCGCTGGCCGGGCTGACCCAAGCGCGGCGCAGCGTACAAATCAGCGGCGCGCAGCCTGGCGCGGATCACAACAACCACGACCCAGGGCAGCGTGCAGACCATTGGCTGACCACAGCCAACTTGCGCGGGGTCACCACCTTTGCGCCCGACGACCTCTATGTGACCGTGGGCGCGGGCACGCCGGTGGCCGAACTGCAAGCGTACCTGGCCGAGCGCCAGTTTCAGTGCAGCCTGAGCAGCCCCTGGCCCGATGCCACCGTGGGCGGGCTGGTGGCGGCCAACGTCAACGGACCGCAGCGGCTGCGCTATGGCGGGCTGCGCGATAATCTGCTCTGCACCACGGTCGCGCTGGCCGATGGCCGGGTGATCCGCGCCGGGCGGCCTGTGGTCAAGAACGTAGCAGGCTACGACCTGCCCAAACTCTTTATCGGCTCCTATGGCACGCTGGGCGTGATGGCCGATGTCACGCTCAAACTCCTGCCGCTGCCGCGTGCCCGGCGCACCTATACGCTGCCCGTGCAGGATCGGGCCGCGGGCGTGGCTTGGGCCGCGGCCACTGTTCCCCACTGGCTGATCACCAATGGCGTGCTGCTCTGCGCCGAGCCTGCGAGCGACGCACCCTATTCGCTGCGCTTCACCCTCGAAGGACTGGCCGAGGACATCGACGCGGAATGGCAAGCGATGGCGGCTGCGCTGGCGCAAGCAGGCGCGCCCGCGGCCAGCGTCACAGAGACAGACGACATGGCGACAAGCGCCACGGCCCACTGGTGCGACTTTGTGAACGGCCAGGGCGATGCGGCCCCTGCAGTCGTGCGGGTTGGGCTGCCGCCCGGCAAGGTGGCCGCGTACTTGGCCCAGGTGGGGGACGCGACGCTGGATCAGGCACGTTGGTGTTTCGACCTGGGCAACAATCTGCTCTATGCCGCGCTGGATGGGTCGATTTCTCCCGCGTGGCTGGCTGCGGTGCGCGCCCCCGCGGAAGGCTTGGGCGGCTACGCGCTGATCATGGCCGCGCCGCCGTCCCTCCTGCAAGATGCTGTGTTACCAGCTAGGGCGCTTGACCGTTGGGGCGCAGCCGGAGGCGGCCGCGACCTCATGGCGGGCCTCAAAGCCGCTTGGGACCCGGCGCACATCCTCAACCCCGGTACGTTCGTATTCGGCTAGACGAGCCAAGCTAGATCTTCCGGGACGCTCCAAACTTCATGCCCATCTGCTCGCGAGATGGGCGCAGCGTCCCGCAAAGTGCGAGATAGAGACTGGAAGCAGGGCTGCGCGTGACTGCATTGTTCAAACGGCGTTCGGCGTCGGCGACAATGGCCGGACCCCAAATCGGGCTGGCGCTTGTGCTGCTGCCGGTTGTGGTGACGTTGGTCGTGACGGTGCTGCTGGCGCTGTCGCCGCCCTATGTCGGGGTGGGGGGTGGCTTTGCCCCCTCGACGCTTTGGCTGCCGCTGCAAACTGCTGTTTTTCGCCGTGCCGTGGTCAATACCGCGGCCCTGGCGTTGGGCGTCGGCAGCGCCAGCCTACTGTTGGGTTGGCTATGGGCGCGGCTGGGTATGACCCACACTGCCGCGGGCCGCGGCCTCATGTTCCTGCCTGTTTGCCTGTCGAGCGCGGCCGCGGGGCTGCTCTGGCGTCCGTGGCTGGAGCCGGGGCTGGTCTTGGCCCAGGCTGAATTGAACCTACTCTTAACCGGCGTGGTCTTGGTCTGGCAGGCGACGCCCGCGGTGGCCGGTTGGCTGGCCTGGCGCGGGGCTGACTTGCGCGGCCTGCTGCAAGCCGCGCTGATTCCCCTTTTGTTGGTTCTCCTAAACGATGGCTTGCTGTTGACCTTGACCGGCGGCGAACCCTTCAACGCGGCCCAGACCTGGGCAAGCTGGTCGCTGCATGGGCTGTGGGTGACGCGCAACTGGGGGGAGGCCGCGGCCATGCGCGGCAGCCTGGCGCTGGGTGTGGGGCTGATCATGGCGTTGGGGTGGCTGGCGGCGCGACGTTGGCCGCCTGGGGCCGCGCCGCGGCGTACCTCGTCCAAGCTGGGCCTGCTCATCGCGCTGCTGTGGAGCCTGGGGCCGTTTATCGGCTGGCTGCCGTCGTTAGCCCATGCGCCGCTGATTGCGTGGGCATGGCTCTGGCAAGTGGCCGCGCCGCTCTGGTTTGTCTGGTGGGCTGTGGTGATCGGGACCGTGGGCTATGGCGCGGCGCGTATGTTGCGCCAGGCGTTGACGCCGCGCCCGTTCTTTGGCTGGCTGGGCGTGGCGCTGATCCCGCTTTGGTCTGTGGCGCTGGCCTATCTGCGCGTTGGCATTGCCTGGCTTGGCTTTGGCCCGCTGCTGATTATCCCCTGGGGCGTCAGCGTGGCGCTGATCGGGTTGGGCCTGCCGCGTGCCGCGCGCACACAGGGCGCGTTGGTTGGCGTCGCGCTGCTGCTGCTGGCGCATGGCTTCGGCACGCAGCTTGTCCTCGACGCGCCTGCCTGGTGGACGCTGCCTGCTGTGGGCATGAGCCGTTATCTCGCCACCGGCGCACCCACTGCGCTGGCCTGGGCGCTGCTGCTGCACGCCGCGGCCACATTTGGCGCTGTTTGGCTGGCCGCAGCGTCAATCCGCCCCCGCGAGCGGCGGCCTGCCCCAAAGCACCACGGCTAGGGGAACCCTCTTTTGCCCCCATGCGTTAAGGGCTGCGAACTGATTCCAGCCACATGCTACGCGTGAAGGGGCGCGACGATACCCATGCGAAGAGCTGTTCAAATCGTGCTGCTGGTTTTGGCGGCGCTCGTTGTTTTTGCCGTCAGCCAGTTGATCTACCCCGGCAATCCCGCGGGCCTGGCGCGGCCCGACGATTTCATTGTGCTGGCCCACCGCGGACTGCACACCAACTGGCGCAAGGGCGAATATGACCTTGCTACCGGCTGCGAGGCGACCCACATCTACCCGCCCGCCCATGACCTGATCGAAAACACGCTGCCGTCGATTGGCGCGGCCTTTGCAGCGGGGGCGACTATGGTGGAGGTCGATATTCGCCCCAGCGCGGACGGTGTGTTGATGCTCAACCATGAAGAGAATCTGGAGTGCAAGACCGATGGCCGTGGCAAGATCTACGACCATACAGTCGCCGAGCTAAAGACGCTTGACGTGGGCTATGGCTTCACCGCAGACGGCGGCGCAACCTATCCGCTGCGCGGCAAGGGTGTCGGCGCCATGCCAACCCTGGCCGAAGCATTGGCCGCCTTCCCTGATCAAGCCTTCCTGCTCGACCACAAGGACGGCAGCCGCGCCACCGCGGAACTGTTGATCGGTGAACTCAAGCAACTGCCGCCCGCACAGCGCGCCTTGATCTACTATTGGGGGCCGCGCGAGCTTGGCGAAATGATCCAAGCGGAAGCGCCCGAAGTGACGCGGTTGTTGGCGGGTCGGGCTGAACTCAAACAGTGTTTGATCCCCTATCTCCTCAGCTTTGGCTTTGCCGGGTTCGGCCCGGAATGTCGCAATCATGGCATGGGCATGACGCGCCAGGTGGCCCCGTTCATGTGGGGCTTTCCCTACCGCTTCATTCGCCAGACCCACGC
>CAZZNG010000160.1:0-10508 GCA_964655505.1 uncultured Litorilinea sp.
AAGCCTACCTCGACGCGCAGCAAGATCGGTTTGAAGCGGAACTGATGGATCTGCTGCGTATCCCCAGTATATCGAGTTTGCCACGCCATGCCGACGATGTGCGCCAGGCCGCGGAATGGGTGGCGCGCCGCGCCGAGCAAGCGGGGCTGGAAAATGTCGCGATCTTGCCCACGGGCGGCCATCCGGTGGTCTATGCCGATTGGTTGCACGCGCCGGGCAAGCCGGTGATCTTGATCTACGGCCATTTCGACACCCAGCCGGTTGATCCGCTGGAGCTATGGGAAAGCCCGCCGTTTGAGCCGCGGCGCGATGGCGATCGCATCTATGCACGCGGGGCTTCCGACGACAAGGGCAACATGTTGGTCCCGATCTTGGCTGTCGAGGCGCATTTGAAGGCCAATGGCACGCTGCCGGTGAACGTCAAGTTTTTGCTGGAAGGACAGGAGGAGATCGGCAGCCCCCAGATTCCCGCCTTCATGGCCGCGGAGCGGGCGCGCTTTGCATGTGATCTGGCGGTTAGCGCGGATGGCAGCCAGTGGGCCGAGGATCAGCCGGAGATTACCCTGGGGACGCGCGGGCTGTGCGCGCTGCAAGTCAACGTGACTGGGCCGCAGGTCGATCTGCATTCGGGCATCTATGGCGGCACGGTGCAGAACCCGATCCAGGCGCTGACGGCTCTGCTGGCCGCGCTGCACGATGAGCAGGGACGGATTGCCGTGCCCGATTTCTATCAAGAGGTGCGCGAACTCAGCGACGCGGAGATGGGGGCGCTCAACGCGGTTCCCTTCGACCCAGAGGCGTATCGCACGCGCTTGGGTGTGCCGTCGCTCTATGGGGAGGCAGGGTATAGCACCTATGCGCGTGCATGGGTGCGCCCGACGTTGGAGTTCAACGGCATTTGGGGCGGCTTTACCGACGCGGGGATGAAGACCGTGCTGCCCAGCCAGGCCCATGCCAAGATTACCTGCCGTCTTGTACCGGATCAAGCGCCCGATGTGATTGCGCAGCGCGTGGCTGCCTACTTGGAGCAGATCGCGCCGGATGGGGTGACGGTCGATGTTGAGATTCTTGACAATGCGGCCTATCCTTATGTTATCCCCGCGGAGCATCCCGGCAATCAAGCCGCGCGCAGTGTGTTGGAGGCGCTATATGGCAAGACGCCCTATTACACACGCACGGGCGGCAGCGTGCCGCTTTATCAGATGTTTATGGATCAGTTAGGCGTTTATACAGTGACCTTTGCCTTTGGGCTGCCGGATGAGCATATCCATTCGCCAAATGAGTTTTGGCGTTTGAGCAGCTTCCGCCGTGCCCAAACGGCCTATGCGCGACTGCTGGAGGAATTGGCGGCGCGCCCTTTGGGGACTGCATGAGTTGGGAACGGCATAATTAGCATGACCGAAGTAAGTGGTGTTTTTAAGGCGACTGGGCGCAAGGGGGGTGTGCTGCTCGATCCCGCGGTGTCTTTTCAGCCGACTCACGAAGACCCGCAGGTTCCGCCCGCGCTGGTCAAGGAGTTTGGCCTGGTGGACGGCGCGCAGGTGACGGGCAAGATGCGCCGGGGCAGGCAGGGCGTGACTTTGAGTGAGATCACGGCGATTGCGGGCGGGCCGCCAGAGGCTTTTCGGGCGCGCCCTGCCTTTGCGCGCCTGGTCGCGGTCGATCCGTCGGAACGGTTTGAGCTGGGCGCGACGGGCGATGTCTCCATGCGCGTGGTGGATCTGATCGCGCCCATTGGCAAGGGCACGCGTGGGCTGATCGTCGCGCCGCCCAAGGCAGGCAAGACGCTGCTCTTGCAGCAGATCGCCAAGTCGATCCACGCGCAAGACCCGGCCATTCGCATTATTCTGTTGTTGGTGGACGAGCGACCGGAGGAGGTGACCCATTTCCGGCGCAGCGTGCCGGGCCAAGTGCTGGCAAGTTCCAACGATCAGAGCTTGCAGGAGCATATGGCCTTGGCCGAGCTGACGCTTGCCCATGTGCGCTGCGAATTGGAGATGGGGCATGATGTGGTGGTGCTGGTCGACAGTTTGACGCGCATGGCGCGCGCGTCGAATCTTTCGGGCAGCGGCACGCGGCGCACCTTGACAGGCGGCGTGGATGCCGGTGCGCTGGAGATGCCGCGGCGCTTCTTTGGCTTGGCGCGCAACATTGAACATGGCGGCTCGGTGACGGTCATTGCGACCGCGTTGGTGGGCACGAACTCGGCTATGGACGATTTGATCTATGAAGAGTTTAAGAGCACGGGCAACAGCGAGATTGTGCTCGACCGCGAACTGGCCGAGGCGCGCATCTTCCCGGCTATCGATCTGCTTGCCAGCGGCACGCGGCGCGAGGAATGTTTGTATAACGCGGAGGAATTGGCGCGCTTGGCAACGCTGCGCCGTTGGCTGGCGAAGGGGACGCCCAAGGCGGCCATGAATGGGTTGCTCAAACTGCTGGAGCAGGTTCCCACCAATGCCGAACTGCTGGCACGGCTCAACCCTAGTTAACGGGCGTAAAATCAGTAAAATCAGACGTCCGGGAAGTTTCGGAACTTCCCGGACGTTCATGCTTGCTCTATTGCACGTCTAATTCGAGCACTTCGCCGGTCTGCCCGTCTACAACGACGGTTGCGGTGTTGTTGTTGCCGGTCAGCGTCACCACCCACACAAGGCCGCTGTCGCGCTGTTCGGGGCGGGCGTTGGCCGATTCGATCTCGTCCATCAGTCCTGCCTCGACGACCGCGTCGCGCGCGATGCTGAGCGCCTCGGTGACGGGAATTGCCATGCCTGGCCGATCCCCCTCTGTCTGACCTGCCGGACGTTCGCCCAAGGTTACCTCGACGGTCTGCGTATCACCGTTGCGCAGGATGGTCAAACTGACGCTGTCTCCGGGATTGGTCCGGCGGAAGAGATAGCTGATCAAGTCTTCGAAAGCGCTTACAGGCTCATCCTCGATGGCGACGATAATGTCCCCTTCCTGGATACCGGCTTGATCGGCAGGGCCGCCTGGCACCACCTGGCCCACATAGAGGCCAAGCTGGTTCGGCTCCAGGTCTTCGGCCTGGGCCACGGCTGCATCAATCGTGGACCCGGCAACGCCGAGATAGGCGTAGGAGAAGCCGCCCTCATTGATCAAGGCCGGTACGACTTTCTCCACCACGGAGACGGGAATGGCAAAGCCGACGCCTGAACTGGCGCGCACCGGCGAGTTGATGGCAAAGTTGACGCCCACGACTTCGCCTTGCAGGTTCAACAGCGGGCCGCCGGAATTACCCGGGTTGATGGCCGCGTCGGTCTGGATCACGTCGGGCAAGGAGTAGCTCGGCCCGCCCGTCGCGTCACCAGTGGGGAAGCTGCGGCCAATTGCGCTGACAATGCCGGTCGTCATGGTCTGGTCTAGGCCAAAGGGGCTGCCCAGCGCGACCACATAGAAGCCCACGCGCACGCTGTCGACCGGCGCAAGGGGAAGCGGACGCCAGTCTACCCCCTCAGGCGGGGTGACTTTGATCACCGCCAGGTCGGCTGCCGGGTCGCGCGCGACCAATTCGGCCTCGGCCCACATGACGTTATTGAAATAGACCACGATGGCGGATGCATCGGCTACGACATGGTTGTTCGTGACAATGTGCCCCTGGTCGTCATAAATGAAGCCGCTGCCTTGCCCGCGCAGGACCGGCGTCTCTGTATCAGGGAGACCAAAGGGCAGCCCAGGTAGACCGGGGAAGCCTGGTGATGCTTGCGCTATCTGAGCTACTCGAATATTCACGACCGAGGGCGATGCCTCATCATAGAGTGCTGACAGCACCTCCTGGCTCGGCATGATTTGTGCTACTTGCGCCTGGACTTCAGAGACGGGCTGCGGTTGATTGCTCTGCGCTTGCTCCAGTGCAAAGCTGGTGACGGACCTGCCGTCCCTCCACTCGGTCACGCCCACTCCTATGAGCAGGGCAAGCACGAAGACGGAGAGGATTAGAAACCACTTATTTCGACTGCGCATTAAACTGATTCTCCTTGTTCCATACCGTGTCATGTTGAGACTGGATTAGGTATAGGCGTAACACACCTCATCACGTTTTCCGGTCATTATGATTCCAGTACGCCGTGATTCCAGTGCATTACGTTCTATTGCAGAAGGGAGCATTGCAGTTGGTCTTTAAGAAAATCTTATTTGAAGCTTAAGAGTAGCTTATGATCTGCGGGCGATGTGGGCGGGCGCACGGGCCAAACCCACGAGAACAGGGCGATTGCTCCACGCTCGAACCACTGCGCGGCCATGGCCCTGGTGTCGGCCTGTTGTACAAGTGGAAAATCGGGCGGAGCTTTGACCGGATGTTCGGCTATATGCTACAATTTCGAGTATCCATCTACTGTGCCGGGGTAGGTGGGAACGACAACCACGGCAGGGGACAGGGATGAGCGAAGCTCAAACGTCGGTGCAGCCGGTTGCCCAGGGCGCGGCTGATTTTGCCGCGCTGGACCTGGCGATCATTATCCTAAATTACAACACGGTTCACCTTCTGCGCGCGTGCGTGGATTCGGTCTTGATGGCTGACACCGCGCTGCGCTATGAGGTCTGTGTGGTCGACAATGCCAGTACCGACGGCAGCGCGGCCATGGTGCGCCGCGAGTTTCCCGGTGTGCGTTTGATCGCCAACAGCACCAATGTGGGCTACAGCGCGGGCAACAATCTGGCGATGCGTGCCTATGGCTTTGGCGAGGGGCAGGCCCAGACGACAGGCGAGCGACCTCGCTATGTGCTCTTGCTCAACCCGGATACGATTGTGCCGCCGACCGCGCTGGACGCGATGGTGCGCTTCATGGACGAGAGTCCCACAGTCGGTGTGGCCGGGCCGCGTGTGCGGCGGCCAGATGGGAGCCTCGACCGAGCGTGCCGGCGCAGCTTTCCCACGCCCCAGGTGAGCTTTTATCGCATGACGGGGTTGAGCCGGCTTTTTCCCAAGAGCCGGCGCTTTAATGCCTACAACTTGGCTTATTGGCCGGAGGACGCTGTTCACCCAGTGGATTCTGTGGTCGGCGCGTTTATGTTGGTGCGCCGCGAGGCCATTGAGCAGGTGGGGCTGCTGGACGAAGCTTTTTTTATGTACGGCGAAGACCTGGATTGGGCCAAGCGTATCAAGGATGCCGGGTGGGACGTCTGGTATAACGGCCAAGTCGAGATCACCCATGTGAAAGAGGCGGCCAGCCGGCAGAGCAGCAAGTCGCGCATTGATTTTTACGAAGCGATGTGGATCTTCTATCGCAAGCACTATCAGCGCGACACTGCGCGCTGGTTGGACCGTTTGATCACGACCGGCATTGCGGTGCGTGGCGGCCTGGATGTGGCCCGTCACCTCTGGTCGTTTTGTCGCGATGAGAGCGACAGCAGCCGTCTGGGATCTCACCCATCCCAGGACGCATCACGGACCAATGGGAACTTGACCACTGAGTCAGTCAATGCAGCAAAGTCTCACTGAGACCAGTAGCTATCCTGAATATCGCGCCCGGCGCAACCATCGCCCGGGGTTGATGAAACGCCCGCAATTCTTTTTTGTTCTGGCGTTATTGATCATTGACCTGGGGGCGACGTGGTTTGCGTTCTATGCGGCCCACGCCATTCTCGCTTCCAATCCGGATGTGAAGATCGGGCCATTTATGACCTTTTGGCCGCTGCCGACTGTGTATTCGGTGGTGTTGGTTTCGATCTTCTTTAGCCAGCGTATGTATCAGCGCCGCCGCCCGGTGAGCCATCTGGACGAGTTGTTCAAGATTATTATCAACAACATCTTTGCCGTGCTCATTACCGTGGCGATTATGACGTTGGGGCTGCCCGATTTTAACTACCATCGTTCATTCATCGTGTTCGCCGCGGCGATCAATGTGGTCACGTTGACCGCGCTGCGCTCGATCCACGCGCAGGTGCAATGGCAGGCGCAGGCGCATGGGGTGGGTGATGACCGCGTGCTGATTGTGGGCACTGGCGAAGTCGGCGAGATGCTCATGCAGAAGACGCTGCAAAATCGCAAGCTGGGCTATCAGGTGGTCGGCTTCATCGACGGGGGCAAGGGAGAGCGCCGCCAGAAGGTGATGGATGTGCCGGTCATGGGCACGCTGGTGGACATTCCCTGGGTGATCGAGCGCTATAACATCGATGAGGTGATTATCGGGCTGCCGGAAAGCAGCCACCAGGAGTTGGTCGGCATCATCAGCTTGTGCGAACGTGAGAAGGTGGGCATCCGCGTCTTTCCCGATGTCTTCCAAATCATGGCGAGCGAGGTTGGGATCGGCGACTTGGGCGGTTTGCCGCTGCTGACGATCCGCGACGTTGCGCTGCAAGGCTGGAAGCTGACGCTCAAACGTGGGTTGGATATTGTCCTGAGCGCCATTGCGCTGGTGCTATTAAGCCCCTTCTTGCTGTTGACCGCGCTGCTTGTCAAACTGGACAGCCCGGGGCCGGTCTTTTACATCCAGGAGCGCATGGGGCTGGATGCTGTACCGTTTAAGATGATCAAGTTCCGCTCGATGCGAACGGATGCTGAATCGGAAGGGCCGGGCTGGACAACGCCGAATGATCCACGCCGTACAAAGCTCGGCAGTTTGATGCGCCGCTTTAACATTGACGAGTTGCCCCAGTTCGTCAATGTGCTGGTGGGCGATATGAGCCTGGTGGGGCCGCGGCCAGAGCGCCCGGTCTATGTGGAGCAGTTCCGCCAGAGCATCCCGCGCTACATGGATCGCCACCGTGAGAAGGCGGGTCTGACCGGCTGGGCGCAGGTCAATGGTTTGCGCGGGGACACGTCGATCATCGAACGGACCAAGTATGATCTGTGGTACATCGAGAATTGGTCTTTGGGGCTAGACATTAAGATCATCTTGCGCACGCTGGTGCAGTGGATCTTCAATACGAATCGCAATGCGTATTAGGCTGCATGAGGCTGCCGGGAAGCAGCCCAGGAAGTTGGGCCATTGTTGGCTGGCAGTTCGCAGCAGTAGATTTAGATTGACCGATTATGGTGAACGATACGATTGAACTTTCAGAACGACAAGCGGTGATTCTCCGCATTGTCATTCAGGAATATGAGAAATACGCGCAGCCGGTGGGCAGCAACACGATTGCCCAACATTACGATATTGGCGTCAGCCCGGCGACCATTCGCAATGATCTGGCTGCGCTGGAGCGCGCGGGGCTGTTGACGCATCCGCATACCAGCGCGGGGCGTGTGCCGACCGATGCAGGGTATCGCTATTTTGTGCACCATCTGCTGGCGGATGCGGAGCTTCCTTCTGCCGAGCGCCGCGATATTCGCGTGCAGTTTAGCCAAGCGCGCCAGGAAATCGACCAGTGGCTGCGCTTGAGCACATCGGTGCTGGCGCGCACGACCCAAGCCGCGGCCCTCGCCACCGCGCCGCGTTCCACCATGAGCCGCTATAAACACCTGGAAATGGTGGCGATCCACGGGAACAAGGTGCTGCTGATCCTGGTCTTGCAAGAGGGCACGGTGAAGCAGCAGACGCTGGATCTGGATTCGCCCATGGAGCAGTCGGACCTGAGCCGGGTGAGCAATGAACTGAACGACCAACTGGCGGGTTTGAGCGCAAACGAGATTGCCAGTAAGCTAGACCACCTCTCGCCCTTTGCGCGCCAGGTGGGGTGGCTGGTGGTGGAGTTGTTCGGCAGTATCGACAACCAAGTGAGCAGCACGATCTATCGCGATGGGCTGATGCAGATTCTGGACGCGCCGGAGTTTGCCGAGGGCGAGAATGTGCGGCGCATTGTCCAGGTCTTTGAAGAGCAGACCGTGTTGGAGCAAGTTGTCGATCAATTCGGCGGCGAAGATGTGCATGTGGTGATCTCGGGCGAGGGACGCTTTGCCGAACTGCGCGATATTAGCATTGTGCTGGCGCGTTATGGGATGATCGACCGGGCGACAGGTGTCCTGGGGGTTGTCGGCCCGCTGCGAATGTCCTATGGCCGCTCGTTGGGTGCAGTGCGCTTTGTGGCTACGCTCATGAGCGAGATGGTCGACGAGATGTACAGCCCCTGACCTTATCTTCTAGCTGTGAAAATTTGCAGCTGTGAACCCCTCCGGCTGTGAATGGGGTTGATCCGTGAATATTTTGATTGCAGACAGTCTTGATGGCTGATTTGTGAAACGCGTTTAGGATAGGTTGAATTTATGTCTGAAGAGCAGAAGAAACCATCGACACCTCAAGATGATGAGGCTGCCGAAGAAGCTGAAGCAATTATTGAGGACGCGCAAGGCGTGGTTGACGAAGGGGGTGAGCGCCAGCAGCAGGGCGATGCCAAACCCATGATGGATGACACCGATGAGGTGACAGGCGCAACCACAGGGGCAGACGAAGCAGGCGCAGAGGTAAGCGAGGCGGCTGAGAGCGATGTCGTTGAGCAACTGCGGGCCGAACTGGCCGCGGCGCAAGCCAAGGCCGATGAGTACCTGGATCGCCTCCAGCGCACCGCAGCCGACTTCCAGAACAGCCGCCGTCGTTTGGAAAATCAGCTCAACGAAGAGGTTGAACGAGCCAATGCCGCGCTGATCATGCGGCTGCTGCCTGTGTTGGATGACTTGGATCTGGCTTTCCAAAATGTGCCCGAATCGGTGCGCAGCGAGTCGGAGAACAACGGGTGGCAACTGGCCTGGCTCGAAGGTTTCGAGCAGATTCGCAAGAAGCTGTTGGATGTGTTGGCGGACGAAGGGGTGACGCCGGTTCCGACCGATGGGGTGTTTGATCCCCACCTGCATGATGCCATTAGCAGCGAACCGAGCGACACGGTTGAGAGCGGTCATATTGTCGAGGTGCTGCGCGCCGGGTATGACTACAAGGGGCGGATCTTGCGACCTGCGCTTGTCCGTGTTGCCATGTAATCGTCTACGCCCTGCTGTGGCTCGTCCAGCGTTAGGATGGGCCGCGGCAGTTTCCTGATGTTGTTCTTTGGTGCTTTGCGTGAAAATATGAAGCGGCGCGGAACGTTGTATGCGAGGGGAGATCCGCTGTAGGAAATGAGTCAGCATGGCTGTGATTGATGCCGCGTCGCGGCATATGCGCAAAGAGGGCGAGTCGGGCATCCGGCCGTTCGACATCGGGCGCGATCTGCGTCCTGTGGCCGAACTGATCGCGGATGCCTTTACAAATGAACTGGACCCACGCGGTCTGGCGGCCTTGCGCGAGATGCGGCTCATGAGCCATCTGAGTGGGCTGCTCAAGCTGTTGAGCCGCAGCACCGGGGAACTGGACGATGTGTTCACCGGCTATGTCTGGGTAGAGGATGGGCGCATCGTCGGCAATATCACGGTGCAGCGCGCGGACAAGTACGGCAACCGCTGGCAGATTGCGAATGTGGCGGTCGCGCCTGCGTATCGAGGACGGGGCATTGCCCGTCGCTTGCTGGGCGAGGCGCTGCGCCATGTTGAGGCCGCGGGCGGTCGCTGGGCTGTGCTGCAAGTCTACGATCACAACACCATTGCGCGCACGCTCTACAGCAGCATTGGCTTTGAAGAAGTCGGCAGCATGGTCGATCTGCAACTGCGCCGTCTGCCGGTTGTGGAGCCGCCACCTGAGTTGGCAACGTTCCGGCCCTTTGGATCACACCAGTGGCAGCCGCTGTATGAATTGGCGACCAATCAGTTGAACGCCCAGGCCCAGTGGTGGCGCGCCATCCGGCGCAGCGATTTTCATGTCACGCTGGAGCAACAGTTTGGCGAATGGCTCTGGCAGACGGCTGGCCGCCGCCGTATCTTGCGGCGCGCAGTCCAGAGCACGCGCCGCTTTGAAGCGGCCATTGTCCTTTCGGCGGAACGTTGGCGCGGCATCCACCAGTTGGAGATGTGGGTGCGCCCGGAGCATTATGGCGTCTATGAGCATCACATGGTGCAATGGGCGCTAGCCACCCTGCAGGAGTACCCGCGCTGGCCGATCAAGGCGACTGTTAGCGGCAGCCATCAAACCGCGCTGGAAGCCCTGCAATCCTTTGGCTTTCAGGTGCAGCAGAGTTTGGTGACCATGCGCCGCCGCGTCGATGATCGTGTGGATGACCGGGTGGATGACCGTGTGCATGACCGCGTGGATGAAACCGAAGCACCCCGGACAACGTAGTACTTCACGCCTAGCGTGCTATTAACCAACTAGCGGAAGGACAGATATACGTATGGTGCAGTTAGTGATCCGGCTGGTTATCAACGCGGCGGCGTTGTGGATAGCCGCCCGATTCGTGCCCGGCATGGAGATTACGGATAATGTCACTGGGCTTGCGATCACCGCGCTGGTGTTCGGCGTAGTCAATGCGCTGATCAAGCCGATTGTGAGTATTATTTCTTGCCCGCTCACAATTTTGACTTTAGGGCTGTTCACCTTTGTGATCAATGCCTTGATGTTGATGTTGACGGCTTGGGTGACAGGCGGCATTGTGTTTGAGAACTTCTGGTCGGCGCTGTTCGGCGGGATTGTCGTGAGCATCGTCAGCACCCTGTTGAGCATGTTCCTCGCTGAGGAGTAGGGGTGAGGAGTAGG
>CAZZNG010000160.1:10608-12344 GCA_964655505.1 uncultured Litorilinea sp.
GTCACTGTAGAGTCACTGTGAACCGCCGGGGCGATCCTCCCTCTGGGTCGCCCCGTTTTGCAGCCACCGCTTTTCCCTGCCCTTTGCTGCCGGCCTGTTGAATTGGGCCGCACCCAGCCCGCTCGTTGATTCAGTCTGTTGTGTGTCGTCTTTTAGAATTGATTGGACCCCCATGAAAGCACGCTTTTTGCACATTGCCGACTGCCACCTCGGCTATCGGCAGTATAACTTGCGCGAACGATTCAACGATTTTGGTCGCGCTTTTTTCGGTGTGATCGACGTTGCGATCCAAGAGAAGGTGGATTTTGTCCTGCTGGCGGGCGATCTGTTTCACAAGCGCGCCATCGACGCGCTGACGCTCAACCAGGCCATTGTCGCGCTGGACCGGCTCAAGCAAGCCGGGATTCCCTGCATTGCTGTGGAGGGCAACCACGAACACGCCTATATCGACGATTTCATCGGCTGGATGAAGTTCTTGGCGCTGCGCGAGTACCTGGTGCTGCTCGACGCTGACTTTAAAGAGGGCGCGCCGCAGCTTAAGCCCTATGCGCGCCGCGCCGGTTCCTATATTGACCCTGTGCCGGGGCTGCGTGTGCATGGTCTGCGCTATATGGGCGCGGGGACGCGCACGGCTGTGGCAAATTACGCTAAGTCGCTGGCGAGCCTCCCCAAGGATGGCGTGGAATTTAGCATCTTCATGACCCATGCGGGGATTGAAGGGGAAGTGGCGGAGCAGATGGGCGGCCTGAGCATGGGCGATTGGTCGCCGCTGCGCGAACATTGCGATTATGTGGCGCTGGGCCACATCCACAAGCCTTTCGTGCGCGAGGATTGGATCCACAATCCGGGCAGTTTAGAGACTTGTTCCGCGATGGAGGCAATTTGGCCGGATCGGGGCTATTTGCTGGTCGAGGTGGATACGAGCCGCGGGGACAAGGTGAAGCACACGATCAAGCAGTGTGCATGCAAGCGACGCCAGTTCGTCCGACTCAGCTTTAAGACGGACCTGATCGAGGAGCCGGAAGCACTTTACAGCCAGTTGCTGGAGATGCTGACTCGCCGTGCGCGCGATCTAGGCATTGCGCGCCTGGAGAAGGACGAGTGCCCTGTGGTCGATCTGCAGCTACATGGTGTGTTGCAATTCGACCGTTCGGGGCTGTCGATCCCGCGCATCGAAGAGATGATCGAGCAGACTTTTAAACCGCTGCATATCATGGTGCGCAACCAGACGCGCAGCAACGATCTGGCGATTGAAACGGGCGAGACGGTCAACCGTCGCCAACTGGAGCGGCGCGTGCTGGCCGATCTGTTTGCCCGGGATGCGCGCTATCGCAGCCACAGCGCGAAGTGGGCACAAGTGGCGATTTCGCTCAAGAATCTTGCCGCGGACGGTGCAACGCCGGACGCGATCTTGGATGAACTGACCGGCCAGATGGCACGCATCGGGTTGGAGCCAGCGCCCGAATCCACTGAATCCACCGAAACCTCGAACGCAATGGAGCTAATCGCAGCAGGCATGGAAAGCGAACGAGCGGACGATGCAGATCCTGTCGGTTGAACTTGAGAACGTCAAGAGTTATGCCAAGGCCGAGATAACCTTTACCCACGGTGTCAATGCGATTGTCGGTCATAACGGCGCGGGCAAGAGCACGGTGTTGGAGGCGATTGGCTTTGCCCTGTTCGACTCGATTGCCTATAACCAGGCTGATTTTATCCGCGGGGGGGCCAACTTCGCG
>CAZZNG010000161.1:0-12292 GCA_964655505.1 uncultured Litorilinea sp.
GTCGACTATTCGGGCCGCTCGGTCATCGTGATTGGCCCGACGTTGAAGCTGCACCAGTGTGGCCTGCCCAAGAAGATGGCGCTTGAGTTGTTCAAGCCCTTTGTCATGCGCCGCCTGGTCGAAGAGAACTTCGCGCACAACATCAAAAGCGCCAAGCGCATGGTGGATCGCTCCAGCCCTGAAGTGTGGGATGTGCTGGAGGAGATCTGCAAAGAGCGCCCGGTGCTGCTCAACCGTGCGCCGACCCTGCACCGTCTGGGTATCCAGGCGTTCGAGGTGGTCTTGGTCGAAGGCAGCGCCATCAACCTGCACCCGTTGACCTGTTCGGCCTTCAACGCCGACTTTGACGGTGACCAGATGGCCGTACATGTGCCGCTGAGTGAGCAGGCTGTGCGCGAGGCACGCGAATTGATGCTGGCGAGCCAGAACTTGCTCAAGCCCAGCAGCGGCGACCCGATCGTCGGCCCGTCCAAGGACATGGTCATGGGCGTCTACTACCTGACGGTAGAGGAGCCGCGCCGCCAACCGCGCGTATCGCCTTATGTCAACGGCAATGGCAGCAACGGCGCAAACGGCAACGGCAGTGAGCCGTATCTGCCAACCTTTGCGACCATGGAAGAAGCCGAATATGCCCATGACATGGGCGTGATCAAGCTGCGCGAACCGATCCGCGTCTGGTTTACCAATAAGTATGATCGCATTGCGATCGACGAGTTGCTGGAAGGTTCTGAACTGTTGGCAGAGCGGCCTGAAGCCAGCAGCATCAGCGAGCGCGTGCTTGACGCCTTGAAGGATTACGGCATCACCACCGTAGGCGAGTTGATGGATCACTATGCCCGCGGTGAAAACGAGATGGTCAGGGATATTCCGGGCTTTGGCGTGGCGGCCATGAACGAGACGCGTGAAGCGCTGCGCAGCCTGGGCCTGTTGGGCGCGAACTGGCCCACGGACCGCCTGATCACGACGACCGTCGGGCGCATTATCTTCAATCGTGCCCTGCCCGAAGAGCTTTGGTTCGTCAACGAGGTGCTCGACCGCAAGGGTGTCGATGCAGTGGTTGCCCGCTGCTACAAGCACCTGGGGCGGCAGCTTACCGCCGAAGTGGTCGACAACATCAAGGACCTGGGCTTCACCTATGCGACCCGCTCCGGCATTACCATTGCCGTCAGCGATATCATGGTGCCGGAGGAAAAGGCCGACATCCTGGAGCGCACCGCGCGCGAAGTCGAACAGTCGGAACTGCAATACCGGCGTGGTCTGATCACGGCAGAAGAGCAGTATAACAAGATCGTCGAGCTTTGGACACGGGCCACCGACGAAGTGACCGATGCGGTTAAGGCGCTGCTCACCCCCATTCACGGGCTGGGCGCGATGGCGCAGTCGGGCGCGACCAAGGGCGGGATCAACCCCATCCGCCAGTTGGCGGGTATGCGTGGCTTGATGGCCGACCCCAACGGGCGCATTATTCCGCTGCCGATTCGCTCGAACTTCCGTGAGGGGTTGACCGCGCTTGAATACTTCTTGAGCACCCACGGCGCGCGCAAGGGCTTGGCCGACACCGCGCTGCGTACAGCGGATGCCGGTTACCTGACCCGCCGCTTGGTGGACGTGGCCCAAGATGTGATCATCACCGAAGAGGATTGTGGCACGACCACCGGCATCTGGCTGGATGCCGAGCAAGCCAGAGCGATTGGCGAGACCTTCCACGAGCGCATCACCGGGCGCTTCCTGGCCGCTGACATCAGCGACCCGGAGACGGGTGAACTGCTGCTCGAACGGGATACCCTGCTCGACGAGGCTGCGCTGGCAACACTGGCCCGCTACAAGGTGGACCGGGCGTTCGTGCGCAGTGCGTTGACCTGTGAATCGCGCTTCGGCTTGTGCAAGAAGTGCTATGGCGACGACCTGGCCCGCGGCGGCGTGATCCGCATGGGCGAGGCAGTCGGCATCATCGCCGCCCAATCCATCGGTGAACCGGGTACACAGCTAACGCTGCGCACCTTCCACACTGGCGGTGTGGCCGGCACAGAGGACATTACCCAGGGTCTGCCGCGTGTCGAAGAGTTGTTCGAGGCGCGCAACCCCAAGGGTGAAGCCGTGATCGCCGAAATGGACGGCACGGTCGATATCTACTGGGAAGGCGAAGTGCGGATGCTCAAGATCAGCCGCACAGACCTGAAAACCCGCACGGTCGAGGTGGCTCCCGGCTTCTCGCTGTTGGTCAGCGACGGCGACCGCGTCCAAGAGGACACAGTCATCGCGCTGCCCGCGGAAGGCAGTGAAGAAGGCGAAGAGAACGGCATCGTGGCCGGGATGGACGGTGAGATCTTCCTGGAGAACAACGACGATGGCAGCGTGACCGCGACCATCCGCCGCGAAGACACAGAGGTTTGGGAGGTCGATATTCCGGCTGCGGCCCGTCTGCGTGCCGGTGTTGAGAAGGGCGCCCAGGTCAAGGCCGGTGACCAGTTGACCGAAGGTGCGAAGAATCCGAAAGAGATTCTACGCATTCAGGGGCGCGAAGCCTGCCAGATCTATCTGCTCGAAGAGGTGCAGAAGGTCTATCGCAGCCAGGGTGTGAGCATTCACGACAAGCACATCGAAGTCATCCTGCGCCAGTTGCTGCGCCGTGTCATGGTGCGCGCCACCGGCGACACCGACCTGCTGCCGGGCGAGTTGGTGGACCGCTTCCAGTTCGAGGATATCAACGAGGCAACCATTGCCCGCGGCGGCAAGCCCGCCCGTGGTGAGCCGGTTGTCTTGGGTCTGACCAAGGCCGCGTTGAACACCGAGAGCTTCTTGGCGGCTGCCAGCTTCCAGGAGACGACACGCGTGCTGACCGAGGCGGCCATTCGCGGCCAGCGCGACGACTTGCGCGGCCTGAAGGAGAACGTCATCCTCGGTAAGCTGATCCCTGTCGGTACCGGCTTCCAGGCCCGCATCGAGCGCAAGCTGGAAGCGGAGCGGCAAGCCGAACTGGCCCCGGACAGCGAACTCTTCGAGCTGACCGAGGAAGAGGACGGCGAGCTGGAGATGGAAGACCTGGACTTCGCCGATCTGGACATCTCCGAACTGTCGGGTGTGGCCGAGTTGGGCATGGAAGCCCTGCGCGCCACCGGCAGCGGTGATGACGATGAGGACGAAGACGAGGATATCGAGATCGATTTCGGCTCTTTCGACAGCGACGACAACGAAGAACTCGACATCGATATGAGCTAACGCTCACGCACTACGCATAAACTGTGCCGGGTAGATGACACACCGGCACAAAGTACCGAGGGGCGGCAGGGTTGAAACGTTCACCTTGCCGCCCCTCGGCGCGTCTAGGGATATCAACCAACACACGGTCTAAGTGTGCGCTTCTTTCACCGGGCGGGTTTCGATCTGTGCGGGTTTGAATGAGGCAGGGATTAGATGAGCGAATCGAGAAGGAGCAGGCCATAGGCAGCGCCCAGCGCGATGGCCTGGATGGTGGCGGCTCGCAGCGCGCGCTGCCGGAATGTCCCCTTGTCGACTCCCTCACGCAAGTAGGTTTCCAGGTAGATGATCCACGCCACCGCGGCCAACATGAACAAGATGAAGCCAAATTTGTCGATGGCCCCGATTACCCACGGGCCGACGACCGTCAGCAGCCCCAACAGCACGCTGCGCCACTGGAACACCGTCCAGATGGTTACGGCAGTAAACCCAAACCAAAGCAGATAACAGGCTATATAGAGGGGCACTTGATGGCGCAGACTAGGCGAATGCTCCTTCAACTTTCTCTCTCCCTATCAGGCGACCGCTCCCGGCACAGGCTGATTCTGCCCGGGCACGGCTCCTCGTCGATCCAGCGATCACCGTTGCGATTGGGGCAGGGTGGATGGAGGCGGCAGCCGGTGCTTGTGGGGAGCGTCGTGGGCGATCTAGGTGTGCGCCGATCTTAGCCCATCTGCAATTGGCCTGTCAAACCGCCTTTTTCCAGCGCAACCCGCTCAGCACAGAGCGGGCCACGCTTGTCTTCCTTCTGTTGTTAAAACAAAAATGGGGCTTGGCAGCATTCGACCTGCCAAGCCCCATTCCACCAACGACAGGTCACAGTGGACCTGTGGGGGATCAACTCAAGGCATCGACGATGGCGGCATGGACCGCAGGGCGCAAATGGGCAATCGGTTCGGGGTTGCGTCCTTGATAGACACGGTTGGTGAGCAGCGCGACCACCAGATCGCGGTCTGGATCACACCAGAGCGACGTGCCGGTGTAGCCTGTATGGCCGAAGCTGTTGGGGCCAAAGGCCATGCTGCACGATGGGTCCGGTTCGCTGCGCAGCATCCAGCCCAGCCCGCGGCGGATGCCCGGCGAGAGAACCGCCACGCCGCCCATGACGGGCATGGCATGGGCCAGGGGAACACCCGGCGCGGTCGCCTCCACCTGGAGGCTGATGGCCGCGTCCACGGTTTCGCGCGCCAACAACCGTTCCCCGCGGCGCATATAGAGCTGCCCCAAGCGGCACAGATCCGCCGCGGAGCCAAACAGACCGGCGTGTCCTGCAATGCCACCTACACCGGCCGCGTTTTCGTCGTGCACTTCGCCGTGCAAGCGGCGCTGCCGCCAGGCACAGAACTCGGTCGGCGCGGTGCGGTCGACCACGACACAGGTAGGATTGAAATGAGCCTCCAAACCCAAAGGTTCGGTCACCCAGTTGCGGATGGTATCGGCCACAGTAGGGTCGCCTGCACAAGCCGCAATGGCCGCGCCCAGGAGGATCAAGCCCAGGTCGCTGTACAGATAGCTTTCACCGGGCGGGTAGGCAAAGTCGAATTCAGTGATGGCAGCGATGGCGGCACGCTGGCGGCGCAGCAGTTCCCCGCGGTGCATGGTGTGCGGACGCACAGGCACAGGCCCACAGCGCGCATACAAATTGCGCCAGGCGGGCAGCCCTGACGTATGGGTGAGCAGGTGGCGAAAGGTCACTTGCCCCGCGTCAATTGGTTCTTGGTGTTGCTGCCAAGCGGGCAGCGGCGGCGCAGGCTCTTTGGTGATGGGGTCTTCGATGGAACCGATCGCACGCTCGCCGTCAAACGCGGGAATGAAGTCGGCCACAGGCTGATCCAAGCTCAACAGACCCGCATCGGCCATACGCAGACAGGCAGTCGTCGTAAAGAGTTTGGTCAGCGACGCCAGATCGAACAGCGTCTCGCCCGTCACCGACTGGCGCTTGAGCATGGGGTTGATCCACCCGTACGCGCCTTCATAGATGAGTTTGCCGCCGCGTTCCACCCGGCAAACAATGGCCGGGGCAACGGTGGGAACCGCGGCTTGGAGCAGATGATCGAGCGGTGTGAAATTCATGGTCATGTGTGTACGTCGGGCTGTATGCCCGGTCCAATCTACTTGGGTCCGTCGCTGCGAGCGTGGGAGGCAGCGCAAACAAAATTGTTGCTGCACATCCGGCCTCTATCGGGCCAAATGCGGCTCTTAACAATAAATGCCGTTCTTAACAATAAAAGACGTGACAACGGGGTAAACGATACGGCTTTCTGGGTGTTTCATGCGCGTGGAGGCATTCACGGGGGGGACGAGCTTCCCGGACGCTTCGAGCGTCCGGGAAGGTGAGGCGTCGTTTGGCTAGAACTGCTTGCTCATCTGGTCATATTGGCGATAGGGGGTAAAGCCGAACTTGGCGTAGAAGTCGAGCAGGTTGGTCCAGTCGATGACACAGCCGTTGACGCCGTTGCTGTGCAGCCGGCGCAGGCCCGCGTCCATTAAGGCCGCGCCATAGCCGCGACCGCGACGGTCTTCGCTGACGCCGATGGAGCCAAGCTGTCCCCAAGCGCGCGGCAGTTGATAGGGGTAGAAGCGTTCAATCGGGCGCAGCGAGTCCTCGAAGGTGAGCACACAGCAGCCGTCGATGCCGCGGTTCGTCCACAAGACCATATAGTCGGCGATACGCCCGCCGCCTTGCACATGGGCTTCGAACTCATAGCGCCAGCGCCCGTTAAATTCGCGGCGCAGAAACGCCAACAGCGCGTCGTGGTCGCGCGGCTGTGCGGGGCGCACCTGTCCATCGATCTCGCGCACGGTGGCGGGCGGCGTATAGCCGGAGAGATCCGCGGCCACATCCCAAACCGGCTCTTGGGCCGCGGCATAGCCGTGGGCCTCAAAAAAGCCCCTTGTGCCCAGCTCGACCGGTACACCGGGCGCAAAGGGGCGCAGGCTCTTGCCCACGGTCACACGGCGGCAGCCCTGGCCCACCAGCCACCCTTCGGCCCAGGCCAGCAAGGCGGAGCCTACGCCTTGGCGCTGCGCTTCGGGCACAACGGCCAACGCATCCAAATAGCCCAAGTCGGGCGGCGACGCGGCGGCATCCTCCACCAGCAGCGACGCGGAAACAAAGCCGACAGCCTGGCCTTCCTGCCACGCAATCACAGCGGCCAGCCGCCCGCCAGGAGAGGGCTGCAACGAGTAGGTGACGAAACGCGGCGAGATGGCAAGTTGATCGCCACAAGCGCGCAGCCATAGATCGGTAATGAGGTCGGCGTGCGCCGCGTCGCTCGCGTGGATCGGCTCAAAACTCAGTTGCGGAGGCATAGGCATTTGTCCATTGATTTATACATGTGGTGGTTTAAGGGCCTGTTTTATAGGGTCAAGCGTCCGGACTGCTTCAGTTGAAATTGCCTCACTCAGGGCGCGTTTGGGTCTGCGGGCGTTTCTGTAGTGGGCGTTTCTGTGGTGCGCGTCTCTGGGGCGGGCGGGTTGAGAAAGCAGCGCACGCTTTCCGCCACCCCGCGCGCCACACGGTCAACCTCTTGGGTGAGTAACTCGCGGTCACCGCCTAAAAAGCCCAGTTCAAGAATCGCGGCTGGCGTCTCCGGGTCGATACGGCGAAAGGCGTGATACTCGGTCATGTCGTGGGTCACCGTGTTCGGATGGTGGGGCAAGCCGGTGACAGCGGCATACTGCTCGTCGATGCAGGCCAGGAGGCGGCTTTCAATGTCGGGAATGGCGCTGTAGACGAAATAGGCCGCTTTGTAGCCGCTGGCGTCGATGCAGCTATCGGCGTGCAGGCTGATCAACACATCAGCCACCAAATGCTCCAGCCGTGGGTCGTACTCATCCAGGATCGTTACATCCGCACCCGAACGGCGCAGCCTCGCGGCCGCGGCCTCCGCCACCGCGGCATTCACCTCAGCTTCGGTGAGCGTCACATTGCCCTCGGCGTCGGCACAGACCGCGCCGGAGTCGAACCCTGCATGGCCGCTGATCAACATCACCTGCCGGTTCGAAGCGCGTGGCGCTAGACCCAGTTCGTCGCCCGGCCAAGGAAGCGCCATGCCAAAGGCGCGCGCCACAATCAGGATGATGCCCAAAAGCGCGGCGAAACCGATCAGGGCGAATATTCGTTGAATCCTTTGGATGAGCGTTCGACGCACGGATGCTTCCCGGTGCATAGGGCCGCGGCGCGGCATGGGCGGCAAGAGACGATAGGCCCAAGAGAAGATGGGCCAGAGAACCTAACGCGCTCATTGTAGCTTGCCTCGCCGCGCGGTCAACTCACAGCAGGTAACCGGCTGGGCAAGATGGAGATGCGGATCATCGACGCGCGGATTGTAAATTTGTGAGTTGCAGACGTGCAAAATCAGCCATCCGTGATAAAATTGACAAAGGCTACAGCGCGGGCTAGACTGTAAAATTGACTGCAGCCCCGGCTCGCACAGTTGTCGCATGACAAACTGATGATGTGGCCTTTTTGCTCATAGGATTCTGATAACCAAGCCCAGCGAAACCGATTCGCCTGAACGGCTAGGCCACAGCACCAGACGCTGCAACGGTTTAGCAAGCGGCAGACAGACGATGCGTACATGTTGACTAATTTCCCACGACGTAGCTCAGGATCTGACAACTCGCCCGCCGATATGGCTGCCAGCGCGCCGGTTCACTCCTTGGGCGCGCTCCTGCGCGAGCGCCGCGAAGCCATGGGGGTCACCTTGGCCGAAGTGGAAGTAGCGACCCGGATTCGCCAGAAATATCTTTCAGCGCTTGAGTCCGATGAATGGCACTTGCTGCCGGGCGAGGTCGTCGGACGTGGCTTCCTGCGCAACTATGCCGATTATCTGGGCCTTGAGCCGCAAGAGGTCATGGATCGACGCCGCGCGCTGACCGATCCAAATATGAATACCGCGCTCTCTTCGACCAGCGCGGGCGCGCCCCTGCCGCCTGAACGTCAGGTGGACTACCGTCCCAAAGAAGTTGAGTTGAAAGATGAAGGCGACGGCATCCAGCGCAGCGAAATCCGGCTGACGCCGATCCTGGCGATCATTGCGCTGGCCGCGGTGGTGGCTTTGGGTATCTGGGGGCTTACGACCTTGCGCGAGCCGCTGGCCGGTCTCCTGCAGGGGGGGCAGACACGCGTGGCTGGGCTGTTCGACAGGCCAGAGCCGACAGCAACCAGCCCAGCGATTGTCGGCATCGTCAACGAGCAGAACTTGAACCCCAGCGCGCTCACAACGACGACCGCGGGGTCAGACGTGCCGGTTGTAGCCGAACCCACCGGCATCATCCCGTTGGGCAGCGGCGGCGCAGACACAAATAACCCAGACGCCAACAACATCGCCCAGAACAACGGGGCCATAGACGGCGCGGCCATCGATAACAGCGGTGGTGACAACACCGGTGGCGACAGCGCGGGCACCTCCACAGACGGCCAGCAGCCCGCGGGTGACCAGGGGGGCCTTTTGGTGCCGACCCCAACACCGGCCCAGCCGGAGCAAGCGGCTGATGCATCGGCGGACCCGCCCGCGGAGCCAACGCCGGAGCCGGTCGTGCCCACCGATACGCCAATCCCGGAACCGCCGACGCCGGAACCGCCAACCCCTGAACCACCAACACCCACGCCGGAGCCGATTGTGCCCACCGACACCCCTCCGCCGCCTGTGGCGGCCGCGGCGTGTGGCGATGGCCGCTCGGTCATTAGTTCACCCGGCGCAGGCCAGGTGATTGGCGGCGTGACCGGCGTAACCGGCAACGCGACCCATGAGTCGTTCCAGTATTTCAAGCTGGAGTATGCACCGGGCGCGAACGCGGGGGATGGCTTCGTCTACTTTGCGGGCAGCAATGTGCCGATCGCGGGCGGGCTGTTGGGCAATCTGGATACAACCACCCTGCCCAATGGCGACTACACGCTGCGCTTAACGGTGGTCGATCAGAGCGGCAACTTCCCGCCGCCGTGCGATGTGTCGGTCGTGATCCAGAACTAAACGCACAGCAGGCGGCGTATAGCCTCTGCAGCGCTAGAATAAACAAGAAGGGCCGGAAGACTGTTCCAAACACAATCTTCCGGCCTCTTTATTTACGTTCACTATTGGCTGTGCGCTATACCCCAGCACAAGCCAGTGCGGAGGCTCACGCAGCGCGCCTATGCCGAAGACGAAGGGCGCGCGGGCAGCACATTCTGCTCGATGGGTACGAGTTCCGGTTCCCCATCTTTGCCCTCTTGCACTTTATAAAGTTGGGTGGCGCGGTCGCTCATCAAGACGCCGTGGAGATGGTCGATCTCATGTTGGAAGATGCGCGCCAGCCAGTCATAGGCCTTATAGCGCACCTCTTTGCCGTGGCGATCTTGATAACGCACAAGCGTATAGGTCGCGCGCTTCACATCCGCGGCCAGCCCCGGCATGCTCAAGCACCCCTCCTGCGCTTCTTCTTCCCCCTTGACCTTGATCAATTCGGGGTTGATCAATTCAAAGACGCGGGTCGTGTTCTCCGGATCATCCTCGTCTTCGGGATATTCGATCACGACCACACGCTGGCTGATCCCCACTTGGGGAGCGGCCAGCCCAACGCCGGGCGCAGCGCGCAACGTCTCTAGCATGTCGTCCAACAGCTTATGCAGCGCGGGACCAAAATCGCGCACGCGGTTAGCAGGCTTATAGAGTACAGCGTCGTCCGGGTCGCCGGTGCGTACAATTCGTAACAGAGCCATGCTTCCTCAACTGGTTCCTAATCTATCTTCTGCCTATCTTGCGCCTGTTTTAGCCAGCAACGCCGCGAGAGATGCCACCGCGACGAAGTAAGCGGCGCGGCGTCTTTCTCTACGCCTGCGCCGCTCAATCAGCGTTATATTATGTCACCTTATCCAATTTGTCAAACCGTTGGGGCCGTGGCGGCCTGGGAACGGCGCGGGGTACGCTCCCACGGTGTGCCTAACAGCGGCAGCAGGTACCGATCCAACCCGTACCAACCGGCCACTTTCCAGGCGAGCATCAGCGCGATCGCCAGCGCAAAGAGCAGGCCGTTGCTGCTGGCCGTACCCGCCATGATAAAGTTCCAATTGAGAAAGCCGCCAAAGAATGCAGCAATGCCGACCAGCGCGCCGACGATCAGCGCCAGCCCAATGGCGAGTTCGCCCAAGAGGATCACCTTGCCGAACCAGCTATACCACTGGTTGTCCAGCATGAACTGGATGAACGAGCGATACCAATCGTAGGTGATGGCCGGGCGACCATCCGCGGGGATTTCGACGGCCCGGCCCCAAAATCCGGCCAGTGCATCGCCGCTCCACCAAGCCGGATTGTTAAACTTGCCCCAGCCGGATGTCAGCCACTGCCACCCCACATAGACCCGGATGATGAGCCAGAGCCAAGCAAAGCGAGTGGTGTTAAAGAGGGCAAACGCCCACGGGGGGTCGGAGACAGTCACAACGCCTTCTGACACAATTGACTCAGGGCTGACCGGCGCAGACTCCCTGGCAGCAGGATCGCTTGAGCTAGGATTGCGTGCCATTGTAAAACCTCCTCCAGTTTGGTTCGTATGGTTTGCTCTCACACTTGCAGCGAGCAAGCGCTTTATTTGTTCAAGTGCTTTCTTTGTTGATCACACCTTTGTTGATGACACCTTCACAATGCCACAGTGAAGGCCGTTCATCTGTCGCTGGCGCTCCAAAAAACACCCACGACAACACGAACGCGCCGCCGAGTGCCAGATTGCCACTTGGCGGCGCGTTGAGCAGTTGATCCGGGGGCTTGAACAGCGCCCCCGGCGATTACAGCGTGCGAATCCTGTTACGGTTGGCGCAGCGACGGCAGGAAGAGGAATTCTGTCGACTCGCCCGGTTGATCATCCGGATCCACAGCGGTCGGCGGATCGGCTGTGATGCGGACAACCGCCGAGGTCTGTGTCGTAACCTCGACCACCACCTGAGCAGCCCCGAAATCAGCAGCACTGACCGGATTATTCACCACCGGCTCGCCCGCCGAGGCTGTCCACGTTGCGATGTTGGTTGTCGTCGTATAGAGCGTATCTGTGAGCGTCAGCCCCACATCCACGGTGGAGAAGCTTTCGCCTGGGGCGAGTTCACGCGTCAGATCGGTGAAGATCGTGCCCAGATGATCGTCGAACAGCGAATGGGTGGTCAGCGTATAGCTGCCGATGTTGGTGACCGTGAAGCAGTATTGCACCGTGGTGCTGATCGGCGCCTGGATGTCGGAAGCGGCAGGGCAGTCGGGGCTGTCACCGACCACCCCTACCGTCTTGACTACCTCGATATTGGCGATGCGCACCTCGGCTGTATCGCTGTCGCTCACCACGGGGTCGCTCGGTTCGCCCCCGACCAGCGGCCGCGCGGTTACCTCTGCGCTGTTCACCAAGTTGTTGGCAACCGTCAATTCACAAGTGTAGCTGGTGGACGCGCCAGGGCCTAGGTCGTCCAGCGCACCGGCTACACGGGCGCAGTTGGGCGCTACCGCATCGCTCACAGCAATCTCGGTGAGGGTGATATCGCCCGTGTTCTGGATGGTGATGGTGAAGACGGCTGTGCCGTTGGGCGGAATGGCTTGAAGGTCGGGCGATTTCTCGATGTTAATCGACGGCGCAGCCACCGGGACGGCAACCTGCTGGGTCAGGCCGCATGGCCCGGCCAGGGTGACGTTGGCGACACCCGCAGCAGCAGGCAGCAGCGTGCCCGTCACTTGCTTGTCCACGATGCGCTTGCCCACGTTGTTGCTGCCGTCGATGGCGCCGTTGTCGGTGCTGAGCGTAAAGATGGGCGGGTTGTTGGGATCGCCCACCCCATCGGCCAGATAGTAGGTCGAGCCTGCATCCGCATACTGGAACAACAGGTCAACCGGAACGCCCACCACGGTGGGATTGGGCTGGGCAAGCGAGATGAAGGTATCGATCCAGGGATCATAGAGGACCGTGCCCTCGACGAGTTCAAGGGGGAGCACCACATCGCCGCTGAGGATTTCGATGCTGTCGCCTTGGCCGCCTGGGTTACCGGCAAGCGCAGGCCCGCTCTGGTCGCCCCACCAGTTGC
>CAZZNG010000162.1:0-12247 GCA_964655505.1 uncultured Litorilinea sp.
ACCAGCACTCATATTCTCGATCTAGCTCAAGCAGTTCAAGAAGATTGGCGACACGCTCGATTCTGCGATGATGCCTCGTGATTGCCTAGAAACAGGAGATTAGCCGTGATTCGAAAGTACCGGTCTCCACTCCCCGGCCATGTTCGTGTCGTATTTGAATTGCCGTCATGCGTATGGGCTGATCGTATCTTCCTTACCGGAGATTTCAACGACTGGCGTCAAGACGACATTCAGCTACAGCAGGACCGTACCGGCGTTTGGCAGACCATGCTAGACTTGCCGTGTGGACGGCAGTATGAATTTCGTTACTTGATCGATGGACAGTGGCGCACCGATTCTCACGCCGATGGATTCACCGACAATGAGTTCGGCAGTGAGAACAGCGTTGTCGATACCAACTTGCCCGCGACGGAACAGGTCGTTCCCGACACGGCGTTGGTCCATGACAGCCGACCAAAGCGCCCGTTCGATCCGATCATCTCGCCGCAACGAGCCGTGCCCAGCATACGCTACACGGTGATCCATAACAGCGCCAATCACACGGGCAACCGCTCTGCAAATCATCCTGCCAACCACGCTGCGGCCTAACCAATCGCCTGTGACGCATTTGCGAAGCAGGTTGAAATCCGTATCCAGCGCCATACAGTTCTACTCGAAACAAAAAAGCAGTGGGGTGATACTCGCCCCGCTGCTTTTTATTGCGCCGCACCCCCACCGTAGCGCGCGGTTGATGCAGCCCAAAACGCAAACGCAATTCATACAGTAGAACATTTGATTTGCACTATCCAACTCTGGTATAGTGTGCGTCTGCGCGTTTGCAGAAGTATCTTTTGAACCGGCCCAAAGGCCGGTTCGCCACACAAGACGAGGCTAGTATGAGTCAGTCTCAACCAATTACGGCATCTGACGGGAAGCTCGCCCTCTCTGCCCAGGGGGGAACGGGTGAGGCAACGCTTGAACTGGGCCAGGCTGGCGTCAAGCCATCCATAGCAGAGTCGCTGCCGGTTGACGGCGCACAGGGGAATCTGTCCCAGGAGGTCGCGCGTGCGGAGCCGTCGCTGCGACGGCGTGTCTTTAACCTGGCGTGGCCGGTGATCAGCGAGAACTTCTTGCAGACCATGCTGGGGATCGTCGACACGGTTATGGTGGCGCGGTTGGGGCCGGAAGCATTAGCCGGGGTGGGCGCGGCGCTCCAGATCATGTTCTTTGTCATCTCTGCACTGAGCGCCATGTCCATCGGCAGCTCGGTGTTGGTCGCCCAGGCGGTTGGCGCGCGCGACTATATACGCGCGGGGCGCTTTGCCAAGCAGTCGCTCGTGTGGAGCGTGTTGATCTCGATCCCGCTGATCGCGATTGGCCTGTGGGCCGCCGAGCCGATTATCAGCATCTTCGGCATGGAACCCGAAGTGACAGCCATGGGCGCGGACTACCTGCGCGTGACCATGGGCACGGTCGTGGTGCTTACCCTGTCGCTGCTGAGCGGCGGCGTGCTGCGCGGCGTGGGCGATTCACGCACGCCCATGTTGATCACGCTGGCGGCCAATGTGATCAATGTGGTGCTAACCTATGGCTTGATCTTTGGCGAGTTGGGCATGCCCGAATTGGGCGTGGTCGGCAGCGCGTGGGGCACGTTTGCGTCGCGGCTGTTCGGCTTCACTGTCCTGTTCATCGTCATGTGGCGCGGCATCAAGGGCGTGACGATTCGCGGGCGCGACAATTGGCTGCCGGACTTCAAGATGGCGCGGCAACTGCTCAATATCGGCATCCCAGCCGCGCTGGAGCAGATGCTGAACTCGGTGGGCTTCTTGACCATGTCGCTGGTCGTGGCCCAGTTGGGAACGCTGGCGCTGGCAGCCCATCGCGTTGCGCTCAACGCCATGTCGATTTCATTCCTGCCTGGCTTTGGCTTTGCCCTGGCCGCGACCGCGCTGGTGGGCCAAAGCATTGGCGCGCGCCGCCGCGATGAGGCGCTGGCGGTTGGCTCCATTGCGACGACCTGGGCGATGATCTGGATGGGGAGTTTGGGCTTGATCTTCCTCTTCTTTGCCCCCTGGATCATTGCGTTCTTCACGCCGGACCCGACTGTGGTCGAGATGGGCAGCGGCGGGCTGCGCGCGATCGCCTTGACGCAGATCTTCTGGGCGATTTCAAATGTTCAGAGCGGCGCGCTGCGCGGGACAGGCGACACCAAGTACCCGCTGCGCGTGGGCACGTCGGGCATCTGGGGCGCGGTCATCATTGGCTGGATCATGGTGACCTTCATCGGCGGCGGGCTGGCCGCGATCTGGGGCGCATTCCTGATCACCGCGCCGATCACTGCGTTCTTGGTGCGGCGGCGCTTCCGCCACGTCATGACGCAAGAAGAGGTCGAGCCGGTCGTCTAAGGCGACCCTATAATCTACAAGGATCTTCCGGGAAGGTCAGAACTTCCCCGAAGATAGGCGAACTGAATACAAAAAGGGGCCGGGTGCGTCGATTCGCATCCGGCCCCTTTGTTATTCGGGACTGTTATGCCTCATCCCCGCTGATCAAGCGGTCCAATGCTTGCACCAATAGGCGATGTTCGGCTTGGTGTATACGATTTTCGAGCATCTCAAGCGTGTCGGTCTTGTAGATGGGCACGTCGTCGGTGAGGATGACCGGGCCGCTATCCACCTGCTCATCGGGCACAAGGTGAACCATGACGCCCGTATGCTTGATCTCGCCGCGCTGGAAGGCTTCAAAGGCTTCTTGGATGGCACGTGCGCCGGGAAATTGGCCCGGCAGCGCGGGATGCAGATTGACCACACGATAGGGGAAGTGGCGCAGGAATTCGTTGGTGAAGATGTGCATCCACCCCGCAAGCACAACCCAATCGACGTTGTAGGGGCGCAGCATCTTCGCCAGGTCCGCGTCATAGTCGGCGCGGGGGCGTCCAGCGTCAGTGTAAGGCTTGAGCGGGTGATAGAGCGTGGGCACACCGGCTTTGGCGGCGCGCTCCAAACCATAGGCGTTACGCCGATTGGAGACGACGACCACCACCTCGGCGTCGAGCACGCGCATCCGAATGGCGTCGAGAATGGCCTGTAAATTCGAGCCGTTGCCGGAGATCAACACGGCAAGACGGGCAGACATGAGAAACGACAATCCTTCCTGGTGCAATGATCCCTGTGCGATAAGACGCGCAGGTCTGTCGGTGTGGCCTGGCTAGGCTACAAATTGGACGCCCGGCGCATCCGGCGCACGTTCGACCAACTGGCCGATTACCACGGCGTCTGGCAGTTGTGCCGTCACTGCTGCCTGGGCTGTACGCGGCACGACAAGCACCATGCCGATGCCCATGTTCCAGACGCGATATGCTTCCACCGCGCTCACATCTCCCCATTCCATGAGCTGGGCAAAGAGCGGCGGCAGCGTCCAGCTTGCGGGCCGGATGGCCGCGGCCAGGTGGTCGGGCAGGATGCGGGGCACGTTCTCGACAAAGCCGCCGCCGGTGATGTGGGCCAGCCCCAAGAGCGGCACATGGGCCGCGGCCAGCCGGTCGATCTCGTTGCGATAGCAGCGGTGGGGCGCAAGCAGCGCCTCGCCCAGCGGCACACCGTCCACCGGCTCGCGCAGGTCGTGCTCGGCTACGATCTCACGGATGAGCGAATAGCCGTTGGTGTGCGGCCCGCTGCTGGGCAGGCCGATCAGCAGATCGCCCGCTTGCATGGCATCCTGGCGCGGCAAGATGGCGTCGCGTGCCACCAGCCCGACCACGGTCCCAACCAGGTCAAAGGCTCCTTCAGCGTAGACGCCGGGCATCTCTGCCGTCTCGCCGCCTATGAGCGCACAGCCCGCCGCGCGGCACGCCTCGGCAATGCCGATGACCACCGCGGCAACCTGTTCCGGGTCTAGCTTGGCCGCGGCCACATAGTCGAGAAAGAAGAGCGGCCGCGCATTTTGCACAAGGATGTCGTTGACGCAGTGGTTGACAATATCATGGCCGATGGTGCGCCAGCGACCCAGCGCGGCGGCGAGTTTGACTTTCGTGCCGACGCCATCGGTGGAGGCGACCAGCACCGGCGCATCGGGCAGATCGGCCAGCGCGTAGAGGCCGCCAAAGCTGCCCACGTCGGCCAACACATTCGGCGTAAAAGTGGCGCGGATGGCCGGTTTCATGAGATCGACTGCCTGGTTGCCCGCGTCGATGTTCACGCCAGCCTGCCGGTAGCGCTCAGATTGGCCGGTAGATCGATTCGCTGATTGACTCATACAGTGCCCTCGTTTATCACAAGCAGGCCGCGCGCGTAGGCGTTAAGATTAAGCGTTGACAGTCGAAACACGTTTGGCCCCGCGCAAGGTTTCGGGGACAAAGAGCGCCAAGACACCCGCCGCGGCCAGGCCAGACAGCGCGATGACATACGTTGCCATGGAGAGGCCGAGGATATCGGCCACGCCGCCGACCACCATCGGCGCGCCGCTCTGGCCCGTATCACCGATCAAGCGCCAGATCCCCAGGAATTCGCCCATTGCCTCCTTGGGGGCCAGGTCTGATCCCAGGGTCAGCATCGTCCCGGATCCGATGCCGTTGCCAAAGCCCAAGATGATCGTGGCAAAGAGCAGGCTGCCAAAACCGCCCGAAAGCGGGACCAGCGCCATGCCTATCCCTTGGATCAGGAAGCTGGGCACAGAGGCAAACTTGCGCCCAAAGCGATCCATGATGTACCCCGCGGGGTAGAACATCACCGTGTCCACAGCAGATGACAGCGCCAGGATCAGGCCGATCTGCTGCACATCCAGCCCCAACATATCCGCGGCAAAGAGCGGGATGAGCGAGCGCCGTCCGGTGCGGATCATCTGGGCCAGCAAGACGCCGGAGCCTGCCGCGGTGAGGATGGAGGAATTTTGGCGCACAACCCCGGCCAGGTGTTTGACGTGACCATGCACGCCGCCGCGGCGCACTGGCTGCTCTTGCGTCACGCTCTCGTTGATGAAGAACCAGGCAACCACCATCACCACTAAGGTACAGACGGCAAAGAGGTAAAAGGGCACACGCAGGTTAAACGCTTTCCCCACTGCGCCGCCAACGAACGGCCCCAAGAATGTGCCAAAGCGGTTGATGCCGCCGAACGTGGCCGTAGCGCGGCCGCGCGCGCCGAGCGGGATCAGGTCAGTCATGTAGGCATGGCGCGAGATGTTCCACATGGCGTTGCCTACCCCGGCCAGAAGTCCATAGACCACCAGTTCGAACACGGTATGCGCCAACCCGGTGGCAAGCATTGCCAGCCCCAGGATGGCAACGCCTGCCATCATCGACCATTTATGGCCGAGCCGCCCCAGCAGGATGCCCGCGGGCACATCGCCCAGCAAATTACCAACCCCTTGCGCGGCCAATACAATGCCGATCAGGCCATAGGAAATGCCAAAGTCACTGGCATAGAGCGGCATGACCGGGATGTACATGCCCATCGCAAAGGAAAGAATCAGCGTTGGAAGATAAACCGATAAGATGATGTCGCGTCGATTTTCCAAGGGAGAGTCCTCAACTTAACGCTCTGGAAGAGATGAGTATGCCCTCAATCATACTGGTGAATGGGCCGATTGCCTACTTTTTAGGTAGACGCAGCAGCATTAAGAGATGCACAGCCAGCAAGACATAGTCCGCGCGCTCGCTGCCGTGCGCGCGCAGTTGGCGCGCACATTCGGCAAGCACCGTATCCTGCGCGGCGGCGAATGCGGCAGGCTGGGCTGTCATGCTTGCGCTGTTGTGCGCGGCAGTGCGGCCCGCGGCAGGCGCGCCCCCCCCCGTGTGGCGCATCGTCTTGAGCGGCAGCAGGTCGATGGCGTCACCCAAACAGCGGCTGCCGCGGGCCAAGTCGCCGCGCGTAAACGCCGCTTCACATTGGTCCATTGTGCTGGCTGCGTCCGCGGGGATGCCCCGGTTACGGCGGCGGAAGGCAGCCAGCGATTGGGCAATGGCCGTAGCGGTATCGCTGCGCGCGTGGCGCAGCAGGGTGATAAAAGCCGACTCGTCGCCCACGATGCGCGCCAGGGTCAACGCCAGTTCCAGACGTGCGCCGGGGTTCTCGGTCACGTCGAGCAGGTGCAGCAGCACCGGCACACCCTCAACCGCTTTCACACTGCCCAGGGTCGCGGCATAGGCCATCTGCAAGCCTTTATCGGTCTCGGTGGCGAGCCGGTCGATGAGTTCCGGCGCGACTTCTGCCGCGCCCAGCGCGCCCAGGGCGCGCGCGGCGTGGGCGCGTACAGAGCGATAGTCCGAGTCGAGGGCACGGCGCAGCGCGGGCACGGCATAGCGATCCCCCAGGCGGCCCAATGCCCAGGCCGCGACCACGGTCAGCGCCAGTTCGCTGCCCTCTAAAATGTCGATCAACGCGTCGATCAGTCGCCGGTCGGGCGGCATCCGCGCAATCGACACAATCGCCTCAAAGCGCACGCTGAAGCGCGGGTCTTCCAGTGCCCCCAGCAACTCCTCCACCGTCAGTGGGCTTTTGGCCTCCCCCAGCAGTTCGGTCATCAGCACGGTGCTGTGCTCATCTTTGGCGAGGTGGTAGCGGATCATGGAGGTCATGGCGAGGAAAGGATTGCCACGCAGGAAGATACCGGCAAATTCACCGACACCGACCCCGCGCTCTTCACGCACCTGCACCAACAGCAGCAGCATACTGAGGATCGGCAGGATGACCCCGGCGAGAAAGAGCGGTGTATAAGGATCGATGGCGAAGACCCAGATGCGGCCAGAGAGATTTTGCGACGCTTGCAGGATATAGCCGCCGCTTAACTGGCTGATGCCGCCGACGATGCCAGTCCACGCATAGTACAGCGCCATGTAGTCGGTGCGCTTGTCGACAGGCACAACGCTGACATAGAGCAGCCGCCCGGAGCCGATGCCCCACCCCATGTCGGCCACGCCTTGTAAAAAGGCAATCGACAAGGCAAAGGCCAGGCTCAAATCCGAATGGCGCGGCATGACCATCCACATCACAGGCAGCAGGATACGGAGGGCTAGGCCATAGAACGTGACGGGTTTGCTGCCGTAGCGGTCCGCGGCCCACCCCCAAAGATAGCTGGAGGCCAGCGTGCCCGCCAGCGTCCCGGTTTGCAGCCAAACCACCGCGCTTTCGCTCAGCCCGACCTGCTCGCCCATGAAGAGCGGCAAGAACGAAGCCAGCGGCACAGTGACCAGCGTGAGCAGGCTGACGCCGATGAGGTAGCTGACAAAGTCGCGGTCGCGCAGCGCGCTGATCAAGTCGCGGCCCCCTTCGTCCGCGGCGCGCGTCTGGGGTGCGCCGCCGGGGATCAACAGCGCCAGCCCCACAGAGATGAAGCCAAAGATCACGCCCACAGCCAACAGCAGCATGAAGCCGTTTAGCCCGGTTGTGCGGTCGAGCACCACGCCGCCGATGGTGACGGCGATGAAACCGGTGATGGTGGTGAAGATGTTGTTGGTCGCGGTGTACTTGCCGCGTACATTGTTGGGGACGTACTGCTGCACCCAGGGATAGCTGGCAGTCACGCCGATGGAGCGCACCATCGAGAAAAGGGCCATAATGGCCGCCACAAAGAGCAGCGTTGTTTCCGGGCCAAAGTTGGCAAACACCCACGGCGTCAACAGCAGCCCCGCGGCCACGACGGCACGCAAGCCAAAGAAAGTGACGTAGGTGCGCTTATAGCCAAAACGCTCTACCGCGGGCGCGACAAAGAGCGCGGTCAAGCCAAAGAAGGGGAGCAGCGAGAGCAAAAAGCCCATCTGGCCCTTGCTCAAGCCCAACGCATCGAGGAAGAGAACAAAGACCGAGCCAAAGAAGGTATATTGCACCATGACCGTGTTGGCCGCGTTGGAGGCAATGCTCCACTTGAGGCCACGGAGCTTTTCAATGGTGGTCGGTTCTGCCTGCATAACGGATTCGCCTCGACGTTGGCGGGATAGGCGGCCCTAATCAGAAATGGACATCAGGAATGGGCCATTGGCGGCTGCATGGGTCATTCGGTTCGGATGATGCGCGCTGGATGGCTTACCTGGACACGCTTTAGACAGTAGAGGCGACGCGCATACAGTGCAGCGTGAGCAGGAGATATTGTTGATCCTGTTCGCTGTCCTCTCCTAACCGGTTGAGGCACTCTTTCAAGATACGCCCGCCCGGTTCGCGCATCGCGCCCGGCGGCAGTTGGCGCAGCCCCTGCACCAGCAGGGCAATCCCTTGTTCACGCTTGCCGCGGGCAAAGGCATCCGCACTCTGGTTAAACAGTTGCAACGATTCCTTGGGCAAGATGCGCGCCTTTTCGAGTCGCCGCCGGTAGTCGCCGATCTCTTTGGCCGCGGTCGTGTCTGCATCGGCACGCATTTGGCGCAGCAGGCTGATAAAGATATGTTCGCCGCCGACAATGCGCGCCAGGCTCAGGGCCAATTCCAGGCGTGCGCCGGGATTCTCGGTTATGTGGAGCAGGCGCAAGAGCGGCTGGACCGCTTCTTCGGCCTGGATATTGCCCAGAGCCGACGCATAGGCCATCAATAAGCCTTTGTCCGTCTCCGTCTCCAGCCGCTCGAGCAGAATGGGCACAACCGACCGCTCATGCATTGCGCCCAGGGCGCGCGCGGCGTGGGCGCGGATCGAGCGATAAGGCGCGTCAAGCTGCTCGCGCAGCGCGGGCACGGCGTCGGGGTCTGCAACGCGCCCTAGCGCCCAGGCACTGACCGCCTTGAGGGCCAATTCCGTGCCGTTGAGCACCTCGATCAGGGCCGCGGTCAGGCGCGGGTTGATGGGCATGCGCGCAATCGAGATGATGGCCTCGAAGCGCACGTTGAAGCGCGGGTCGCGCAGCGCCTCCAGCAGTTCATCTACGGCCAGCGGACTCTTGGCAACGCCCATGCGCTCGGTCACAGAGACAGTCGAGCGTTCGTCACGCGCTGCATAGTAGCGGGCCATGGCATTCATCGCTTGGAAGGGATTGCCGCGGAAGAACATGCCCGCAAATTGGCCCACGCCGAAAATATTGTCGGCGCGGATGCCCTGGAACAAGAAAGCGGTGGCAAGGGTCAACACAAAGCCCAAGACAAAGAGGGGCGTGTATGGGTCGATGGAGAGGCCGAACCAACTGCCTTGCAGCCCGGCGGAAAGGTCGATGATGAAGCCGCCGAGCAACTGGCTGATGCCGCCGACCACACCGGCCCAAGCGTAGTGCAGCGCCATGTATTCCATCTTTTTGGCCGGGGGAACCACGCTCACAAAGAGCAGCCGCCCGGAACCGATGATCCAGGCCATGTCCGAAATGCCGACCAGCACGGCAATGGCAAGCGCGATGTACAGGCTGGAGGGCTGCGCCCGCGGCATGAAGAACCAGGCAATCGGCAAGAGCATACGCAGCGCCAAGCCGGAGAGCATCACGGGCTTGCTGCCGTAGCGGTCGGACGCCCAGCCCCACCCCAAACTCGACAGGAGGTGGCCCACCAGCGTGCCCGATTGCAGCATGACGATCTGCCCTTCGGGCAAGCGGATCACCTCCTGCATGAACAAGGGCAGGAACGAAATCATGGGCACGGTGCCGAGCGTCATGAGCGCCACGCCCGCCAAATAGCGCAGGAAGTTGCGGTCGCGCGCGGCTTCACGCATCCCGTGCATGATGTGGTCGCCCTGGCCGCGTTGGACCGGCGCGCCGCCGGGGATGCGGGTCGCCGCCCACACCGATACAAAGCCGAAGATGATGCCGGCAGAGATCAGCCACATGTAGCCGGTCAGCCCCACTGTCCGATCCAGCACAAACCCGGCAATCGCCACCGAAGCCAACCCTGCTAAAGTGGTGTAGATGCTGTTGGTGGCGGAGTATTTACCGCGCACCGAGTTGGGAATGTATTCCTGCAACCAGGGGTAGACGCCAGTCTCGGCCACGGCGCGACAGAGCGCAAACAGCCCGGTGACCAGCATGACAAAGCCCACCATCACGCCATGCCCAAAGTTGGCCGCGACAAAGGGCGTCGCCAGCAGCGCCACAGTCACGACTTTGCGCAGGCCGAAGAAGGTGATGTAGGTGCGCTTGTAGCCAAAACGCGCCACCGCGGGGGCAATGAACAGGGCGACCAGACCGGCAAAGGGGATCAGCGAGAGCATCAGACCGATCTGGGTCTTGTCCATCTGCAAGTAGCTTAGAAAAAGGACAAAGACCGAACCAAAGAAGGTGAATTGTGAGAAAACGGTGTTTGCCGTGTTGGAAAAGATGCTCCACGGCAGCCCGCGCAGCTTTTCGACGGTGGTTGGTTCAGTGGTTTCGGGGACAGCTGTGGTCACATCGACTGTTGGGGTAGAAGTTGACATACCAGCTTTCCAACGAACAGGGGAACACACCGGCTGTGTCCCTCGGTAGAAATCCCACAGTACCCAATGCGAGGTACGAAAATCCCACTGCAAAAAAGTAAGGGAGCAAATCGTTGCGGCGATTGCCCCCCTTAGACGATGCGGGTGAAGATGACGGTAAAAGACGCCTTTTATGGGCCGAGTCTAGCACGCGCCATGCGCACGGTCAAAGCCACAGCCTTGCCAAGCCACGACTCGCCCAACGCACGGCGATCCCACCCCAGCCGCCTGGCTGCTGGAACACTCAGACCAGGGTAAGCTGGCTGCGGATCGCCTGGACAACCTCCGGCGACAGTTCAAAAGTTGTGGAATTGTGCGGGCCGGTGTCAGTGCGTTCAAAGATGATAATGTGTGCATCGGGCGAGAGAACGGTCGCATGCCATACGCCCTGCTGGACATTGTACATGACGTTGCGCTGCATGGGGAAAACATAGGGATCGGTCGGCGTATCGCCGCCATCCATGATGATCATCTCCGCTGCGCCTTCGGTCAGGACAAAGACTTCGTTGGTTGCGTTGTGGCGCTGCACGCTGCGCGGCGCTGCAGCGGCACCCCCTTCACGCGGGCGTGAGACAGCCACGCGCCACCCGCTAAAATCGAGAACAGGCTTGAAGCCTTGTCCAAAGTGTTCAGCGACTTCGACCAGACGTTCCGGCAATTCAGCCATCTCTGCTTCTATCCGTTCTTGTGTGGGCTTGCTTTTATGTGCTTGGTTTGTGGACTTGGTTGGCTTGATAGGTTCTGCGCAAATCAATACGCTTGACTGCCGAATTGTAGCATCACAGCATGAGAGCCGGTCACACGCTAGCGTAAATTTCACACGGTAAATCGCGCGAATCCCGCGCGCGTAACGCGCATGAGTCTACCCTATTAGCTGCCCCCTATCTAGACCGTGACCTATCGACCAATGTACATGCCTGATCTATATCATTCATAGGGCCGTGGCCGGCGGCGCGGGTCAATCCTCGCGCGTTGCCGGGGTTTTCCTTCCCATTTTTGTGTTCGCCAACTCTTTTTGAAGGGGAACGGGCGGGTTCACGGTCCTGCGGGTGGCGGGTGCTGCAATGCCGCAACGTGTTCATGCTGGTGGCTGTATAAGGGTTGGCCGGAAGGCTGCACCGGCGGATCCAATTGATACGAATTCAACCGACACCCTTGACCTGCCGTCTCCCCCGACGGCAGGTCTTCCTGTGCGATACAGTCTGCGCCATTAATCCCGGTTGGCTAGCTGCTGCAACTCATAGAGCCGGTTGAGCGCCTCCAGCGGCGTCAAGCCGTTCACGTCGAGTTGGCGCAGCGCCTCCACCGCGGGGTGCACATCGGCAAAAAGGGAGACTTGCAGCGCGGCCTTGCGCCCGTCTGATGTCTTGGCATCGAAGAGCCGTTTGGGACCGACTGCGCCGCTCCGCTCCAACTCGGCGAGAATCTCCTCGGCGCGTGCAACCACCGCATGAGGCAGCCCGGCCATACGCCCCACATGCACGCCATAGGAACGGTCGGCCTTGCCGGGAATGATGCGGCGCAGGAAAACCACATCCTCGCCGTCGCCGCTGTCGTCCACCGCGACATTGTAGTTGACCACATGGGGCAGCCGTTCGGCCAAGTCGGTCAGTTCGTGGTAGTGGGTGGCGAAGAGGGTCTTGGCGCGCAGGCCAGGGTGGTTGTGAATATACTCGATCACAGCCCAGGCAATCGCCAGCCCATCATAGGTGCTTGTGCCGCGGCCAATCTCGTCTAAAACGAGCAGGCTGCGGTTGGTGGCGTGGTTGAGGATGTTGGCCGTTTCGACCATCTCGACCATAAAGGTGGATTGGCCGCGGTGGATCTCGTCGCTGGCCCGAATGCGAGTGAAGATGCGATCCACCACGCAGATATGGGCTGCATCCGCCGGGAAAAAGCTTCCGATCTGCGCCTTG
>CAZZNG010000163.1:0-12198 GCA_964655505.1 uncultured Litorilinea sp.
CCGAGCTGCCGCGGGGCCCGGGGCGGTTGCCCCGGGGCATGCGGCGGGTCATGTTGCGTGCGCTGAGGGGGGTGGTATGGGGGGGGCGGGCGGCGGCGCGCCGCTCGGCCTCGGTTACACGACCAGAGACAAAGAGGCGGAATTCAACCCCGCGCGGCTGGGCAACCAGTGCATTGATTTGGCCGCGCACGATGCGGCCAATGCCGGCCTGTTGGCGAATGGCCGGGGTGTAGTCAATGGCGACGCGCATCGGTCACTGACAGTTATAGGCCGCGATAGGTCCACAACCGATTCGCGGTGAAATTCCAGAAAAGCACGACCCCGATGGCAAACAGCTTGGCGATGTTATAGCTGATGGTAAAGCCGGTGTCCGCGCCGTAGGCGGCGATGAAATAGCCATCCCAGAAATGGTGCAGGGTGAGGAAGACGATCTGATTGAGGGCCAAGCCGATGATGCTGACGATGGCAAATTGGGCGAGTTGGCCCCCTGCCTGACGCTCGCGGCTTTCGGGGAAGGTCCAGCGACGGTTCAGGCTGAAGTTCTGCATGACGGCCGCGATAAAGCTGACCGTGTTGGCAAGCACTAACGATGTGCCGAAAACCTGTACGAGTACATTCAGCAGCGTGAAATCGGTGAGCGAACCTGCTGCGCCGACAATGGCAAATTTGACGAAGCGCTTGACTTCTTTACGATTCGAGCGTGCCAACTGAAGAACGTTTGTTAGGAGCAACCTAATTCTCGACTTTCGCTTAATGCCGTAGTTCGATGATTTGATCGCGGGTCACTGCTGCCAGGCAGGCGAGCCACAACGCAATATGTAAGTAGATTCCCTGCACAAACAGGTTATCAAAAAGACTATGCACAGCCAGGTAGGCCAGCATCCCTAAGCCGCCAACGGCCAGGGTTTTTGACCAGGCCGCGGGCGCTTGGATTCGCCGCGCAACCCAGACGGCGAGCGCAAGCCACATGAGGCTGAACGCTGCAAAGCCAATCACGCCCGATTCGGCCAGCGTGTTTAAATAAATGTTGTGCGCATGGCCGAGCGGTTCGGGCCAGCGCGGCAGCGCGACCGCGGCATAAGCCGCGTTGTAGCTGCCAGGGCCGACGCCGAGCCACAGATTGGATTCCCACATGCGCAGGGCCGCGACCCAATGGGCCAGGCGCTCGATGACGGCAAAGTTCTCGTCGGTCACCGGCTGGTTGAGCACGTCGCCGAAGCCGAGGCCAAAGCTGGCGGGTAGAGCGGCTACACGGCTGCGGATGCCGGGGGGAATCCAGGCCGGGCTTACCGTCCCCAGAAGTAGCCCTGCCGATGCGACTACGCCCGCGGCGAGGGTGAGCCGCCGCGTCATGCGGCTGTACAAGAGCATGACTAGCGCAACGCCCGCAACTGCACCGAGCCAACCGCCGCGGCTCCAACTGGTGATTAGGCCGGTGCCGATTGCTGCCAGCGCCAAGCCCGCGCCGAGGGCTAGCATGAGCCGCCATAGGCTGCGCGCTTGCCACCAGCGCGTTGCAGTCCAGAGCGCGATGCACCAGGCAAGGGGCAGCGTCAGCCCCAAATACCCAGCATACGGATTGGGCTGGCGAAATGTTCCACTGGCGCGCATAAAGCGGTCTTGGATCAGGAACCATTCCGGACCGATGCGATAGATAAACTGGTAAAGTCCCAGCAGACCTTGTGCAGCAGCCGCGGCCAACAAGGCTGCGATCAGCCAGCCGACGTGCCGCTTGGGCAGGGCCACGGGCACGACCAACAGGACTGCGGCAAATTCGCCCCATTTTACCACTTCAATCAGCCCTTCTCCCAAATCTACAGCGGTGAGTAGGGCAGCAAGCTGGGTGACTGCAAAGATGAAGATGGCCCAGATGGGCAGGGTCGATGCAATCACCAGGCTGCGCTTGGCAACGCCGGACGCAACCCAGAGCGCGAGGCAGCCTGCCAAGAGCAGGTCGACGGGTGTGCCCGCGGCCAAGCGCATGGCCGCCAGGAACGGAAGCAGCGCGGCCAAGCCAAGCCACGGCAGCCAGGGAACGACCAGGGCCAGCAGCAGGGCCGCCACCGCGCCAAGAGCCAGCACGGACTCGCTCAGTGGCGCGTAGGCGATGAACCACGCCGCGGCAAAGACCACGGCGATGAGCATCCCGCGACGATGGATTGTCACTGTCACCGGCAAGGTGAGGCGTTGAACGGTCATGTGTTGTTGTGCGATGCGTGCAAGGGCGCGCTGGTTGCGCCTGGACGCGGTGCGCTGCTGTTGGGGCTATGATAGATCATCTGTTTTGATCCGCCAAGCCTTTTTCCCTGCGCGCGCGGCTTTTAGACGTGGGGCACAGGCGCGGTGCTGGGGACGGTGCTATAGAGGGGGGCGTGGTGGGCGCGGTTGCGTAGGTCGTTGATGTCTTTGACGTTGTGAGCATCGAGCCAGCCGGTTAGCTCTGCCAGAATGGACTGGATGGCGTTTGCGCCGCGATAGTAGATGGCCGACCCCACACCGACCACGGTCGCCCCGGCCATGATCATCTCCAGCGCGTCTGTGCCGGTGGTGACGCCGCCTGTGCCGATGATGGGCACGTCGGGCATGGCTTGACGCAGGTCATAGACGCACTTGAGCGCGATTGGCTTGAGCGCGGGGCCGCTGATGCCGCCGCTGCGGTTGGCGAGAATGGGTTGGCCGCTGGCGACGTCGATGACGAGTCCGGGCATGGTGTTGATGGCGCAGAGTGCGTCGGCCCCGGCTTCGACAACGGCTCGGCCTATGCGGGTCACATCGGGGACATTGGGCGCGAGCTTGACGATGACGGGGATGCCGTGGGGCGTGACCGCGGCTTTCACTTGTTCGGTGACTTGGGCCGCGGTGGTGGGATTTCCGGCAAAGGGTTCGCCGTACTCGCTGCCTACATTGGGGCAGGAGATGTTAACCTCGATAAAGTCGGGCTGTGCTTGGGCGACGATGGCCGCGACCTGGCCGAATTCGACATCGGTTCCGGCGAAGATGCTGGCGATGAGGGGGACACGCATGGGCGCAAGTTGGACCTGGGCCGCTTTGAGCAATTCGACTTCTGCCTCTGCGCCTGGGTTTGCCAAGCCGATGGCATTGAGCAGGCCATTGCCCCAGTCAAGGCAGCTAGGGTTGACATGGCCGGTGCGCGGGCTGGGGCCGCAGCTTTTGGCTGTGACCGCGCCAAATCCGGCTGTCGCAGCACGCACCAATAGATCGACGGTTGTGCCCCAGATGCCACTGGCGAGGACGAAGGGCGTCGACAGCGTGTGGCCCAAAAAGTCGACGGTGATGTTGCTCATGCGGTCGCGGCTCCACTGAGAAAGGAACGGGCTTCAGCGATCAGTTCGGGGGCGAGCTGCTTGCGGCGTTCCAGGTCTTCGATGATGTCAGTCAGGCGGAAGACGCTGTGGGCGCGGATGCCTGCGCGCGCCAGGTTTTCGACGCCGCCCTGCTCCCGGTCGATGAGTACGACCACATCTTCCACGACAAGACCCACCTCGCGCAGCCGCTCGACTGTTTTGAGCGTGCTGCCGCCGCTGGTGATGAGATCTTCGATCACCACAACCCGTTCGCCCGGCTGCCAGTGACCTTCGAGGTCTTTGCCCAATCCGTGGGCTTTGGCTTCCTTGCGCGGGAAGATCATGGGGATGCCGGTTTGAAGCGACACAGCCGTGCCGATGGGCAGCGCGGCATAGGGTACGCCGGCGATGCGGTCACAGGCAAGGCCCTTGACAATGCGGCTGTATTCGGTGGCCGCGGCCTGAAGCAGTTCGGGCGCGCTGACCAGCAGGCGCAGGTCGATGTAAAAGGGTGATTGGATGCCGCTGGCGAGGGTGAAGCTGCCAAATTTGATGGCTTCGAGCGCCAACAGCCCGTCGACTAGCGTGCGTTCGTGGGCTGTGAGGGTAGACGGGATCTCAACGCCAGGATGGCGCTTGCTGCGTACCGAGTTGATGGCGTCGCGCAGGGTGCGGGATGCCGCGGCGGGATCATCGGCGTTGGCAATGCTGCGGCTGGCGTTGACGACGATGCCGCTGTCGTCGGCGCGCAGCCCCGCGCGCACTGTCGCCTCCAAGTCGCCGCCTTGCGCGCCAACACCGGGAATCAAGAACCAGGCATCGGGCGCGGCGGCGCGTGTGGCTTCGATGGCTGTGGGATAGGTTGCGCCGACAACCAGGGCGATATTGGGCCACCAGCGGGTGACGGTGCGCGCGATGTGAATATAGAGCGGTTGATTCGGCTCGCGGTCGAGCGTGCGCCAGTCGTTGACTTCATACTCTTGGAAGTCCTGTGCGCCTGGGTTCGACGTGTGACAGAGGAGGAAAAGGCCCTTGTCCGGGTAGGCGGCAAAGGGCTCGATGCTGTCGCGGCCGAGGTAGGGACTTAGGGTGACGGCATCGACGCGCCACTGATCAAAACACGCCTGGGCATAGGCCGCGGCTGTGATGCCGATGTCCCCGCGCTTGGCGTCGAGCAGAACGGGAATGTCGTCCGGGATGGCGTCTAGGGTGTCGCGCAGAAGCTGGAGACCAGCGGGGCCGAGTGCTTCATAGAAGGCAATGTTGGGCTTGTAAACGGCTGCATAGGGAGCCGTGGCTTGGATGATCGCCTGATTCCATGCCAACAGCCCTTGCACGGTGCTGCCTGCGTTGCGATAGGCTGCGGGCAGGTTGGCCGGTCGTGGATCAAGCCCCACGCACAAGAGCGAATTGCGGCGGCTGATAGCAGCCTCAAGTTTGGTGAAGAAACTGGTGTGATTTGTCATAAATCGGTTTCTTTCCTGCGTAGGGCCGCACGATGATTGCTCGTTTTCGATTTGCTATCCCGTTTACTATCGCGGGCTACTGTCTTGGTTTACTGTCTCGATTACTTATACGTTGACGGTAGCCGGTTGGTACGCCTGGTATGGGTTTGGCGTGTAGACTAGTTCGGGCTTGCGGATGCGTCCGTTGGCGCTGCGCTCGATGCGCCAGACGCCCGCGGGCGGGACCGGGTTGTCACGATCAAAGAGACGCCGGTAGTAGTCAAGCTCGGCTTTGTCCAGGCCGAATTCCGCCAGGAGCAGGCGAATGGGGCCGCCGTGGGTGACCAGGGCGAAAAGACCCTCCTCGCGGCTGGCATCCAGCGCGGCCTGGATGCGCGGCAGGAAGCGGTCCAGCACATCGTTTTCCGGCTCGCCCCGCTGCCATTCGGCAATGGCTTCATCCACTTGTGGGGTCAGACCCACTTGGGCGGCGGCCAGTTGCGCGGTGCGCGTGGTCCGCTCTAGGGGGCTGTAGAGGATGCGCGTGACCCCGGCTGTTTTGAGAAAGTGGCCGAGGGCAGTGGCTTCTTCTTCACCGGCTGGGGTTAAGGGCGGGCCTGGCGGGACATCGTAGCGCAGATCGGTGCGTGACCAGTCGGGGGAGGCATGGCGAACCAGCAAGACAACGTCAGCCATTGGGCTGTTCTCCTCAGGATGCACGTTAAAATGGACGTTAAGCGAACCATGCAGAGAGGCAGTGCCGGGCATTGGGCAAAAAATATTCGTGTGCTGAACTCGCTTCGCCAGTTTACCAGGCTGCCCCGTGTCACCCAGAACGGCCTGCTTACCGTTGCTGCCTTCCGGCCCTGGCGGGGTTCACAGTGTTCTGCCGCACGGGACCCAGCTCTGACGAAGCGACATCAGCACACGAATATCCAGTTGAACCAGGCGGAGAGGGAGGGATTTGAACCCTCGAACCCTTTCAGGTTACGAGCTTTCCAGGCCCGCGCACTCGGCCAGACTATGCGACCTCTCCAACTCTCAAGGCGGTAATTATACCCAAAATGGGTGGTTCGGGCAAGTTTGAACCGGTTGTTTGCCAGGGTGAAGTTGAAGGGGCGCACATTTGCTCTCTATCGCGGTGCTGCTCCGGCCGATTAGCGGGGGGAGGCGGCAAAATGGTCGCTTAGGACTTGGGCCAGCCCTTCGGGCGTAGGCTCGGGCGCGACCAATGATGCGCGCAGGCCAAACGCGGCTGCTGCGGCTTGGGTCAGTTGATCGATGCAGGCAATCGGCACATGATCGAGCATGGCAAGGGTTCCGCCGTCGTGGCGGAGGCGCGTGGCGAAGTGGCGCACGTTGTCGCCAGAGACAAAGACCATTGCATCGATGCTGCCCGCCCACAACATGCCGGGCAGGTCGTCACCGTCACGGCGCATGTGGGCGCGGTAGGCAGGGACGACGTTGACGTGCGCGTCGCGGGCCTGGAAACGCTCCGGCCAGTCGGAGACGCGACCGGCGGAAATGGGCAAGAGGTAGCGGCTGCCTGGCTCCGGGTCGGGCGTGGGTTGGATGCTGCTGCCGTTGCGGCCCAGGGCTTGCAGCGCGAGCCGCGTGTCTGCGCCATAGGCGGCGATCTTCGTTTTGTGCAGCAGGTCGGCATCCAGGCCGAGTTCATCTAGGCGCGCCAGCAGCGCCGCGACCGCATCGGGCGTGGTGAGCAGGAGTCCGTCATATTTACCTGCGGCTACATCGCGCAGGGCGTCATCTAGTTCGCGCGTATCGTCAAGGGGCAACATTTCTTCACAGGGGTAGTGGACAAGTTCGGCCCCACGCGCGGCCATGGCCGGTCCCGGCGAATAGGGGGTATCGGCGGCGAGCGCGACCCCGATTCGTCTTCCCTGTAGTGTGCCGGATAACTGATTCGGGGAAGTGGGTTGGCTGCGAGACATCATGTCAATCCTTATGTGAATCCTTCTTGATGTCGATTCTTTCTGGTAGGTTTGCGCCGCGGCAGGCCGGAACAGCGTGCATCCGGCCTGGTAGCGCATGAGTCACAGCTTACCACTGTACCATATGGGGGCTAGAACGCCGTAAGGTTTGCCCCGAACGACCGGTTTATCCTCCCAATTCCCCCAATTGTTCCTCGGCGAGCGCGGCCAGGCTTTCGCTGGGGGAGAGTTCGAGCGTTTTGCGGAAATCGGCGATGGCTTTTTCATTGTCGCCGCGGTTGCGATAGACCAGGCCGCGGCTGTAGTAGGCGATGGCAAAGTCTGGGCTTAATTCGATGGCTTTGCTGTGATCGGCCAGGGCTGCGTCGGTATCGCCCAGGTTAAAGTGCGCGTTGCCGCGGTTGACGTAGGCGATGACGAGCGAAGGGTTGCGTTCTAGGGCGAGGCCGAAGTCCGCCACCGCGGCTGCGTAGTCGCCCTTGAGCGCTTGGACATTGCCGCGCATGAAATAAGCCGATGCCAAGCTGGGGTCAAGCTCAATCGCACGGGTGTGGTCTGCCAATGCCTCATCGTATTTGCCCGTGGCGGCGTAGGCGTTGCCTCGATTGAGCAGGGCCGGAACGAGTTCTGGGTCGAGTTCGAGCGCTTTGGTATAGTCGACGACAGCCGGGTCATATTCGCCCTTGCGCTGGTAGACATTGGCGCGGCCGAGATAGGCTGTGGTCAGGTTGGCATCGAGTTCGATTGCCTTGGCGTAGTCGCTGGCGGCTGCGTCGAGGTCGCCGCGTTCGCTGTGCAGGTTGCCGCGGCTCAGAAAGACATTGGCGTTGTTGGGCGTGAGTTCGATGGCTTTGTCGTAGTCGGCAAGGGCTTGATCCGGGTCGCCGAGCAGTTCGTGGATGCGGCCGCGGCCTGTGTACGCGGCGGCGATGGTGGGATCAAGCTTGATGACAGCATTGAAGTCGAGCAGGGCGCGACCTAGGTCGCCTTGACCTTGATAGGCGTTGGCGCGGTTGATCAGCGCGGTCGGCAGGTTTGGGTTGATTTGTAGGGCTGCATCGAGGTCACGGATGGCCGCGGCGTAGTCGCCCATGCCCTGCACGATGTTGGCGCGGCCGATGTAGGCGTTGGCGTCCTCGGGATTGAGTTCGATGGCCTTGGTGTAGTCGGCATGTGCCCGGTCGAGCGTGTTGCGCGCTTCGTGGACACGGGCGCGGCCGATGTAGGCGCTGACGTTATCCGGCGCTTGCTCGATGGCTGCGTCCAGGTCGGCCAGGGCCTGATCCAGATTGCCTTGTGCGGCTTGGGCTTCGCCGCGACCGATGAGGGCTGCTGTCAAGGTCGGGTCGAGCGCGAGCGCGGCGTTGTAATCCTCAATCGCGGGGCCGGTTTCGCCCAGTTGGACGCGCGCCGCGGCGCGGGCAAGCAGGTAAGAGGCATTATCCGGGGCACGCTTGATGGCTTCGGTGTAGTCGGCGACTGCGGCGGCTGTTTCGCCCAGCAGTTCCCGCGCGCGGCCGCGACCGTTGTAGGCTTCTGTCAGGGCTGGATCGAGGGCCAGCGCGGCTGTGTAGTCGCTAGCGGCTGCGTCGGGTTGCTCGAGCGCGCGATAGAGGTCGCCGCGCGCCACCAGCAGGGTCGCGTCCTTGGGTGCAAGCTCGATGGCTTTGGTGTAGTCGGCCAAGGCTGCTTCGCCGTTGCCCTGGTCGATGTAGGTGCGCGCGCGGTTGGAATAGGCGCTGGCTAGGGTCGGATCGAGTTCGAGCGCCTGGGTGAAGTCGGCCAAGGCTGCGCTGTAATCTGCCCAAGCGCGATAGACATTGCCGCGGTTGCTGTAGGCTGTGGCGCTGGCCGGTTCCAGTTCGATGACCTGGGTATAGTCGGCGACGGCCAGGTCATAGCGCTCTGCCTGCTCGTGGAGACGGGCGCGGTTGCGATAGGCGCTGGCAAGTGTCGGGTCGAGTTCGATGGCCGCGGTGTAGTCGCTCAGCGCGTCCGCATGGTTGCCCGTTGCGGCCAAGGTGTTGCCGCGCTCGTTGTAGGCGTTGGCATTTTCAGGCTCTAGGGCAATGGCTTCGGTCAAGTCAGCAATGGCTGCTTCATATTCTTGAAGTTGGGCCAGTGCGCGGCCGCGGTTGATGTAGGCGCTGGCAAGGGCCGGCTGCAAGTTGATGGCCGCGGTAAAATCTTGGATGGCCTGGTCGAGGCGATTGAGCGCCAGGAGAATGCTACCCCGTCCGTTGAGGTAGTTGGCATTCTCCGGCTCCAGCGCGAGGGCCTTTTGGTAGTCGGCCAAGGCTGCTTCCAACTCCCCGCGTCGCTCATGCAGACGCGCTCGCCCGGTGTAGGCAGCGGTCAATTCAGGGTTGAGTTGGATGGCTTTGTTGTAGTCGGCGAGTGCCGTGTCGATCTCCTCTTGGGCCAGCAGCACGTTGGCGCGGCCGGTGTAGAGGGCGGCATCGTCGGGCGTCAGGGCAATGGCCGCGTCATAGTCTACGCGCGCGGCGGCTATGTCTCCCAATTCTTCCAAGAGGCGCGCCCGTCCGGCCAGGCTCGCTGCATGATCGGGGTCGAGTTCGAGGGCTAAGTTATAGTCACCCAGGGCGAGGGTGTTGCGCCCCAAGCCACGATAGGCGGCGGCGCGTGCATAGTAGAGGTCGGGCGAATCGGGTGCGGCTTGGATCAACTCGCTGTAGTCGGCGATGGCTGCTGCGTAGTCGCCGGTGGTCTCATAGAGGCGGGCGCGGCTGCTGCGCGCGCTGTGCAGCGAGGAGTCTAGGGCTAGGGCCGCGGAATAATCGGCGATGGCCTCTGCCGGTCGTTGCATGTTGGTGAAGAGGGCCGCGCGGCTGAGGAGCGCGTTCATATTTTCCTTGTCCAAGTCCAGCGCGCTGTTGTAGTCGGCCAGCGCTGCTTCCAAGTCTCCCTGGGCGGCAAGGAGGTTGGCGCGGCTGATGTAGCTTGCGCCGTCCTCTGGAGCCAGTTCGAGGGTGGTGTTGTAGTCGGCCAGCGCGGCCGCGGCGTCTCCTTTGGCTTCGTGCGCGCGGGCACGACCGGCATAGGCTGCTGCATTGGCCGGGTCGAGCTTGATGATGCGCGAATAGTCGGCGATGGCCGCGTCGAGATTGGGCTGGGCCAGGTAGGTTGTCGCGCGCAGGCCCAAGGTCTCCAGGTCGTCGGGGGTTAATTCGAGCGCATGGGTGAAGTCGGCGAGGGCAGCTTCGAGATTTTCCTGTTGGGTGTAGACGCGGCCGCGGTTGCGGTAGGCCGTTGCCAGCGCGGGGTCGAGTTCGATGGCGCGGGTGAAGTCGGCCAACGCTTTGTCCAACTCGCCCGTGGCGCGATAGGCACTGCCGCGGTTGGCGTAGGCATGGGCGTTTTCCGGCTCTAGCTCGATGATTTGGTTGTAATCTTTGATGGCAGCGGCATAGTCACCCGTGTCGGAGAGGATGCGCGCGCGATTGGTGTAGGCGCTGGTCAGCGACGGGTCGAGTTCGACGGCGCGGGTGTAATCCTCCAGCGCAAGATCTAGGTCGCCCTGGTCGCGGTAGGCATTGCCGCGGTTGTTGTAGGCGTTGGCGTTTTCCGGATCGAGTTCAATCACGGCAGTGTAGTCGGCGATGGTGGCTGCGGCGGATGCCCCGTCGTCTGCGAGGCGAGCACGGCTGCTGTAGGCGCTGGTCAGATTGGGGTCGATCTCGATGGCCTTGGTGTAGTCGGCGCGTGCCTTGGCCGCTTCGCCCATGGCCGCGTAGAGGTTGGCGCGGATGTTGTAGGCGTTGGCGTTGCCGGGGTCCAGTTCGATCAAGCGGGTGTAATCGGCCACGGCTGCTTCTGTGTCGCCCTGCGCTTCATAAAGGCGGGCGCGGCTTAGGTAGGCGTTGATGTTTTCCGGGTCCAGTTCGAGGGCACGGGCATATTCAGCCAGCGCGCGCTCGATCTCTTCCACCTGGGCAAAGACTTGGCCGCGGGCGACGTAGATGTTGGCATCGTCGGGATCGATGGCAAGGGCGCGGCCCATGTCGGCGAGGGCGCGTTCTGGGTCGCCGAGGGCCAAGAAGGATTCGGCACGCGCGGTGAAGGCCAAGGGCATGTCGGGCACAAGCTCCAAGGTGGCGGCAAAGTCGGCGAGGGCCGCATCGTGTTGATCCAGCGCGGCATAGGCCAGGCCGCGATTGAGGTAGGCCACAGCGTATTCGGGATCAAGTTCAATGGCGCGCGTGTAGTCGTCGATGGCCGCGGTGAATTCGCGGCGACCGGCTGCTTCGAGCGCGCGGTTGTAGTAGTCGACGGCACGCGCCTCGGCCGCTGCGGTCGGCGTTGCAACGGGCGACTCCGGTACAGCGTTGACGGAGGTACATGCGGCTAAGAGCAGGATGAACCCAACCCATATCAACGGGCGTTTGAGCGAGTGCTGTGGCCGCTGTGACCATTGTTGCGATCGTGGAATCGTGTGCATTGTGTACCTATTCCTTCCCAGCATCTCCGGCGCGTTCGCCGTGGATCGTCGCCACCAACCGCCGTGCTGCTGCACGACGGCGAAATTCGCAGAGGTAAATGCCCTGCCATGTGCCGAGCGCGAGATGGCCGCGGCGGATGGGTAGGGTCAGTGTAGGGCCAATGAGCAGGCTTTTGATGTGAGCCGGCATGTCATCCGGTCCTTCGTAGCTGTGCGTATAGCGCCCGGCCTCTTCTGGGGCCAGGCGATCCAGAAAGCTCTGGATGTCGGCGCGCACTTCCGGCTCGACGGCTTCATTGAGGCCGAGCGCAGCCGAAGTGTGGAGCAGATGCAAGTGGACCAGACCGGCGGTTATCTGTGCCAGTTCCGGTAATTGATCGACAATCTCTTGTGTGATCAAGTGGATGCCGTATGGACGGTGCGCGAGTTGGATTTCGCGCTGGATCCAAGCCATGATTGCTCGCTAAAATGGGTTTTCGATATGTCTCGTTCGGCTTGCGCGTCGCGGGTTCACGCTGATTTCACGATGATAACGCCAGTATAGCAAATTCGATGCGACGTGCTGCTGCAGTGGGTCGTGTCCCCATTTGCGTCGGCCCAAATGGCACACTTTCCCCAATCATGATGACGCAAAAACAGGCGCTTTGATTGCGCGCAACTTGCGATCGCGGCCAAATTTGCCCCATCGTTTGTCTCGTTCCGCTTTGTCTTGTCCCTCTTTGTTTTTTTGTTTGCTTTGCTTTGTTAAGGAGCGGGCTGCTTGAGCCAAGCTGCTTGCAGGTTAAACGGCAGATCTGTATAAAAGGTTGCGCCTTGAGGAGGCTGGCGAGGCGTTACAGGCGTTTGGGGCAGGTCGAAGCAAAAGGCGATGTCGCGCGTGGCGACGATGGGCGTGAAGCTGTTCAGATGGCGCGCTGTGGGGTCAACAGCGCTGCCACAGATACCAGCGGCAGGGGCGGCGGTCGGGCTGCGCGATGATCTCTTCGACGAGAACCATGGCCGAGCCAAAGAGATCAGCCAATTCGCCTTCTGCTAGG
>CAZZNG010000164.1:0-12154 GCA_964655505.1 uncultured Litorilinea sp.
GCCGTAAACACGGCCTGTTCGGCCACAATTACCCAGGCGAACGCTTGTAGCGACGCCTCATTTAGCACAAGCAGCGAACGCACCACGATCATGAACAGCAGCGACGCGGCATTTGCCAGCACGATCTTGACCGAACGATGTTGGGAGCGCCACCAGAAGGTGATGGTCTCAAGCGGGCGCAGCAGCGTGTTGAGCGAGATGATCAGAATGACGCTACGCGTAATGGGCGAATCGCCTTGCGACCACAGCGCAATGCTCAAACTCACCGTGAGTACGGCCGCCGCAGCCAAAAGCTGCAAGCCCATCGAACTGCCGAGGATGGTATTGCGCTCTTCGGGCGCGACAGCCAGATCGCGCAGATTAATTTGGTTCAGCCCCAGTGGGACGACCGACGTAAAGAGTCCTACATAGGCGATGGCGTAGTTGAAAATGCCGTATTGTTCAGGCCCAAGATAGCGCGCAACCCAAACGCCGATGACGAGTGTGCCAACCAAGCGCAGCCCCTGGTTAACCAGCAGCCAGCCGGTGTTGCCCGCGGCGCGAATCAGGGTGCGGCGGGTACGCAACTTATTGATGTAGGCGAGCGGGGATGCAATGAGACGGTGGCGGAATTGCACAGGCAGATTACTCTATTCAACTGCAAAGCAGAGCCATGCGCGAGGCGGTGGCTAATGGCGGCAGGAATATGGTCTCTACCAAGCCTTTCGAGCCTAGTTCAGGCGCGGTTTGGGGGACTAACCGAGGGCGCGGCGGGCCGCCCTGCGCGTTCGCTGTTGATGGCGTTCACTTGGTCACGGATGTAGGGCAGATACTCGCCTGTTCTTTCAACCAATTCATACCCTCGCGCCGCTAGGAATGCTGCAACGTCATCCTTTGTGCGGAACCGCTCGTCTCCATCCCGCTCGGCGATGAAATCATGGCACGAAATACACAGACAATCTGTGATCTGCAGCGTGTGCGCCATGCCGTGCAGCGCGGGCCGTTCAGCCCCTTCGATGTTCATTTTGAGAAAGGCAATGGACTTCAAGTCTAGCTGCTGAACGATCTCGTCAAGCGGCAGCCCATCAACGTCCCAGCCGCCGCCCGCGCCGTAGATGCTGCTGGCTGCGTGGGCTACGTTGTCGCTAATCGTCACCTGCGTCCTTTTGTCCGTCACCGCGACATTCAGGCAAGTCACATTGTTCAACGCGTTCAGTTGGCAGAAACGTGACAAGGCGGCGAATGTTTGCGGGTGCGCCTCGATGGCGACCACATGCCCCTGTGGGCCGACAGCCTTTGAATAATAGTAGGTTTCACCGCCGATGCCTGCGCCGACATCGACCACATCGTCGCCGGGACGAGGCTTGTAGATGAGGCCCCAATTGGTTTCGACTGTGGCGAGCCAGTCGCGGGGGCGAATGAAATTGATGTTCCGATCAACGATCACCATGCCTCTGTGGTCATGGCCGCTGTAGTCTCGGTCGCTGTAGTCATGGTCGCTGTGATAGTGCGACCAGAGACCGTCGTATTTCACGCGCACGAACCGGCCTGTCTTGACAACAGAATAGAGAGAAGCAACTGCCGCCAGAAGTGCATACTGGCGATGCCGGATGAGGAAAGATTTGATTCTTGCCCCAATCGTTCGCGATCGTTGCATTGTGAACCTAAGCGAGGCTATGGATGTGGCGCTGTCACCCTCCGGAACCAGGCCACAGTCTCGGACAGACCCTGCTCTAGCGCAATCTGGGGGGACCAGCCGAGCATTCGGCGTGCTTTGGCAATCGACGAGTAGTTTTTGATGATCTCCCCGGCGCGCTGGCCCGCGTGCTCAATCACAATCTTGCGGTCGGGGAACGCGGCCTGGATGCTGTGGGCCAGGTCGATGATGCGCGTCTCGCTGCCCGTGGCGATCTGGAAGGTCTCGCCGCCGCAGTCGCTCTCCAGCCCGGCGATGATGGCGCGGGCCAAGTCGTCTACGTGGATGAAGTCGCGCGTTTGCTCGCCGTCGCCATAGATGGTCAGCGTGCCGGTGCTCATGGCGTCTTTGATGAATTTGGCGACGACGCTGCCCTTGTGGGTCGAGCGCGGGCCGTAGACATTGGCAAAGCGCAGGATGACCGTGCCCAGGCCATAGGAGCCGTGGAACGCGCTGCAATAGCCTTCGCCTGCCAGCTTGCTTGCGCCGTAGGGCGAGAGGGGCCGCGCCGGTTTTTCTTCGTCAATGGGCGGCGTGTTCTCGCCGATGGGCGCGTTGGACGAGGCAAAGACAAAGCGCGCAACCTTGTGTTCACGCGCGGCCATGAGCAAGTTGAGCGTGCCGCCGACGTTGACCGCGTAGTCCATGACTGGGTCTTGGATCGAGTCGATCACGTTGGTGTGCGCGGCCAAGTGTACGATGCCGTCAACGCCGCGCACCGCCCGATCCACTGTCTGCGCGTCACGAATGTCGCCGGTGACCAGTTCGACGTCATAAGCGGCCAGCGCGTCGGCACTGCCGCTGCTGAGGTTGTCCAGCACCCGCACGCGGTAGCCTGCATTGAGCAGCATGGGCACCAAACCGGAGCCGATGAAGCCCGCGCCGCCGGTGACAAGAATGGTTGCGTGTTTTGGTAAACCGGCTGTCATCGTTCGGACTACTTCTTCCAGCGCACGCGCGGCATGATGCGGTTGGTGTCGATGCGGTCTTTGTACTGGAGCACCTTTTCGAGCATCCCCGCGATGACTTCGTCGGTCATGTAGTTGGGCTGCAGCCCTAGTTCGAGCAGGCCGGAATGGACCGGGTTGTAGTAATGTTCCTCTTTTTCCTTGCGCGGGTTATCAATCGACTTGACCTGCACACCAAGCCCCATTTGGTTGCCGACATGCTGAATGCGTTGGGCCAGTTCGTTGACCGAGAAGGTTTCGGTAAATTGGTTGAGGATGCGCAGTTGGCCCCTTTCCGCCGGGTGGCGCATGGCGAGGTCAACACATTGCAGCGTGTCGCGCAGGTTGAGGTAGCCGCGCACTTGGCCGCCCTTGCCGTAGACGGTCAGCGGCACGCCCGCCACTGCCTGCACCAAGAAGCGGTTGACCACCGTGCCGAAGATGTCGTCATAGTGGAAGTTGGGCAGCAGCCGGTCGTCCTCGTCGGTCTCGTCGGTGGAAAGGCCGTAGACCGGACCTTGCATCAAGTCGGTGACGCGCAGTTCGTCGGTGCGTACATAGAACCAGAGCAGGTCGGTGTCCATCACTTTGGTTGTGTGATAGAGGCTGCCCGCGGCGCGTGGATAGAGGAAGGTGTCTTTGCGCCCCTTGTGCTCGATCTCGATCCAGCCCTCTTCGATGTCGATGTTGGGGGTGCCATATTCGCCCATGGTGCCGAGCTTGATGATGTGGCAGTCGGGCGCGTGTTCGCGTACAGCCCAGATCACATTCAAGGTGGCGGTGAGGTTGTTGTTCAGCGTCAGGCGCGCTTCCTCGTAGCCCCGCATGGAATAGGGCGCGGCCGGTTGTTCGGCATAGTGAACAACGGCTTCCGGCTGGAAGTCTTGAAAGATCCGCTCCAACGTGCGATAGTTGGTGATATCGCCGATCTCTACGTGGATTTCGTAGTCGGTGACGGAGCGAAAAATCGCGGCGCGGTCGTTGAGGTTCGGGTTTGGCATCAACGCTTCCGACTGCGTCTGCTGGGCAATCGAACGGCGCAGATAATTGTCGACGACACAGACCTCATGGCCTTGGTTGGCGAAGGCCATTGCTGTCGGCCAGCCTAAATAACCGTCCCCGCCCAGAATCAACACGCGCATGTTAGTTCTCCTCTTTCATCTTGTCCGCTTTGTCCGCTGCGGTTTCATGCAGAAGCCCATTTTTCTTGAGATACTGGCGCAGCGCTTCGCGCCCTAAGGCCGGTTCGACCGACGAGTTGTATGGACGGTCGACGCCAACTTGGCCCATCTCTGGATAGCAGTAGTCAATATCTTCATAGACCGACTTGAAGGCGGGCAGCACCACAAAATAGTCGGGCAATTCGACGGTGCGCCGTGTCTCTTCGTCGTTCATTAGCTCTTCATAGAGTTTTTCGCCCGGTTTGCTGCCGATGATCTCGATGGCAATATCCGCCGGGTCATAGCCGTGGAGCGGGGCCAACTCTTCGATCATCACCGCGGCCAGGTCTTGGATGCGCGCCACCGGCATTTTGGTGACAAAGACTTCGCCGCCGTGGGCCAGAAAGGTCGAGTCCATGACCAGACGGACGGCAGCCTCCAGCGTCATGATAAAGCGCGTCATGCGTCTATCGGTCAAAGTGACCGGGCCGCCCTGGGCAATCTGGCGGCGAAAGAGCGGGATGACCGAGCCGCGCGAACCGAGCACGTTGCCAAAGCGGGTGGACGCGAAAATAGGGCCTGACCCGCGGCGCATGGCATTGGCCGCGGTCATGAGCCGCTCGCCCATGAGCTTGGACGTGCCCATGACGTTGGTCGGGTTAACGGCCTTGTCCGACGAGGTGAAGAGCACCCGCTCGACGCGTTGAGTACGTGCCGCGTCGATGATGTTTTGCACGCCCAAGATGTTGCTTTGGATGGCGTCGCGCGGGGACTGTTCGCACAAGATTACATGCTTGAGCGCAGCGGAATGGAGCACGACATCGATGCCGTCCATGGCCGCGATGAGCCGGTCACGGTCGCGCATGTCGCCCAGGTAAAGCTGCACTTCCGGCTGATTGCGCAATTCCTCGCGTACAAAAAAGAGGGCGCTCTCGTTGTTGTCCAGCCCAATCACCTGTGCTGGATTCTGTTGGCAAACTTGACGCAGAAGCTCGCGGCCCACCGTGCCACAGACGCCGGTGATAAGGACACGCTTGCCCTGCCAGGGATTACTACTGGACGCTTCGATCATACTGCTTTCCGATTATGCCGGTGTTGGGTTGTCGATTTCGGATCGTCGGTTCCGATTTGCTGGCTTCAGAAGCCAGGGCTCGCCGTTAGATGGTACTACCGGGAGGGTGATTCCACAAATGCGGGCCGGTCGTGCCGCGTTACTGAAGCGATGGGGCGCGCTTTATAGCTCGTCGAGATCCGCGGCAAAGGGTTGGTGGCGGCGCAGGTTGCGAAAGTGGGCCATCAGTTCGCCCAGCCCCTGCGCCAAGTTGATGCGCGGTGTCCAGCCGCTATCGACCAGCCGCGTGCTGCGTACATCAAAGGAGTAATGGGTGCGGATGTCCTGTTCGGTGTAGTGGACGGCTGTTTGGGGTGCATTGGCCTGGATCGCGTCGACCAGGGCGCGCACAGACGCGTTGACGCCGACCACGTTGTAGATCGGTTCGGGCAGATCGTGGGTGAGCGCGTGGACAACGGCGTCGGCGGCGTCGCGCACATGCACAAAGGGGCGCAGTTGCTCGCCGTCGCCATAGAGCGTCAACGGCTGGCGCACGCCTGCTTGGTAGGCGAAGCGGTTGGCAACCGCGTCGAAGCGCGTCACCGGGGCCAGGCCAAAGAGCGTGCCGACGCGCAGGATGGTTGGTTCAAGCCCGCGGCGGCGCGCGGTCAACAGCGCGTCCTCGGCAGCCAGCTTGGATTGGGCATAAGGGCCTTGGGGCAGGCAAGAACTTGTCTCGTCATGCGGGCCGCCTGGCCCGTAGACTGCCGCGGTGCTGGTCAGGATGACCCGGCGCACGCCGTTCGCCAGCGCGGCTTCGACCAGTTGGGCTGTGCCCCAATGGTTGATTTGTTCCAGCCAAGCCGGGTTGTCGAAGCTGAGCGGGGTGCGCACGATCGCGGCCAGGTGGATGACGGCATCCACGTCACGCAGTGCATAGCGCAGCGCGCTGGGGTCGAGCAGGTCGCCTTCGAGAAATTCATAGGCCGCCTGATCCGGCAGATCCATTAAGGCGCGAATTTGTCCGCTGTGCAGGTTGTCGAGAATGCGGATGGTGAGCGGAGCGGGCTGGCCTGACGGTTGCGCAGGAGCCAGCGCGGTCGCCAGGGTGCGGATCAGTTGCGAGCCAAGATAGCCACAGCCGCCTGTGACAAGGAGCGTGGAGAGGGTGGGCATAGGTGTGTCCGGCTAGGTTAGTTGGGAAGCGACGAGGAGGGAGGGGCCGAGTCGTCCAGGTGGAGACCACATTCAGTCTTGGCTTGGCCCGCCCAACGTCCAGAGCGGCTGTCCCCTGCTTCGGTGATGGGCCGCGTGCAGGGCGCGCAGCCGATGCTCATGTAGCCTTGGCTGAGGAGCGGGTGAACGGGCAAGTTGTGCTCGTTGATGTAGCGCCAGATATCGCGCTCGGTCCAGGTCGCCAGGGGGCAGACCTTGAACCGCCCGTCGCGCGTCTGGGAGACAATGGGCGTATTGCGCCGGTTCTCGGTCTGGTCGCGGCGGATGCCGGAGATCCAGGCGCGCAGGCCGGATTTGACCTGCTGCCACGGCTCGACCTTGTTGATGTAGCAGCAGAGGTCGGGGTTGCTGCGGTAAAGTTCGCCGTGGCGCTGGCGGAAGCGGGCATGGCCCATTTCTGGGGTCAGCGTGATGACTTTGACGCACATCTCGGCCATGAGCGCATCGCGGAAGGCCAGCGTCTCCGCAAAGTGAAAGCCTGTGTCGAGAAAGTAGACAGCCATTTCGGGCGTTGTGCCCGCGATCATGTGGAGCAGGGGCAGGCTTTGGGTCTGAAAGGATGACGTCGCGGCAATGTCCGGGGCAAAGTGATGCCATGCCCAATGCAGCACCGCTTGGGGCGATGCGACTTCCAACTCCGCGTTGATGGTCTCCAGGTCAAGTTCGGCGTCTAGCACTGAAAAGAACTCCAATGTTTAAATCAGCAGGTGGGTCTGCTTGGCGCTCCCCCTGCAACCCAACCATTGTACCAGGGCGCGGGGGGTGGAGCCAAGCGGCTTAGACGGTTACGTGCGGCGACGCTATGGCGTGGCGGGCGCGGGACCAACGTATTTCACCCACACAGGGTCCCATGCTTCAAAGGGGAAGTCGGTAATCTGCCGCTGATTTTCGCCGTTGATATCCATCATCCAGATTTGGCGACGTCCGCTCACCCGGTTGGACGAAAAGACGATCTGGTTGCCGTCGGGCGAGAAGCTGGGATGGTGGTCCCATTCCCATTCATTCTGGGTCAACTGTTTGGGCGGCCAGGTGTTGGGTTCGACCAGCCAGATTTCGTCATTGCCGGTATCGCTGGAGACCAGCGCAATGACTTCACGCGCCGGTGACCAGGCAGGCGACCAGGCTGTGCCCGAGCCAAAGTAGGTCAGTTGATGTTGGAACGAGTCATAGAAGTAGTCGTCGTAAAAGATTTGAATGCGCCCGGCGTTGTGCGCTGCGCCGCCTGCTTCGTGCAGCGCGTAGACGTGGAAGCGCCCGTCTGGGGAGTAGGCATCGCGCCGCGCCGCCTCGCTGTACAGGATCTCGCCGCTCAAGAGGCCAACGCCTGTGCCGTCCGGGTTCATGATCATGGGATTGGGCCGGTTGCGGTTGCCGCGGTAGTCGGTCAAAAAGACGATCTTGTTGTATAGCTCCTCTGGATAGGAGAATTCAACCGTGGCGGTTGGCGTCGGAATCGAATCAAGCAGGACGTAATAGGGCGTTGCAGTCGCCGTGGGCCGCGGGGTGTTGGTTGGCCTGGGGGTGGGGGGGGGCGTATCGGTCGCAACCAGCACAACCGCTTCGGGCGGGATGGGGGTCGGCGTGCCCGTGGTGAAGGCAACCGCGGTGGCGTACAACACCTGCATGGTGGCTGTCGCCGCGTTCTCCGGCGTCGGCGTATTGGTGACGACGATCGGTGTGAGCGTGGGGGTCGGCGTTGCCAGTTGTTCCGGTGTGGCTGTGGCAGGCCCCAAGAAGCGCGACCATTCGGTGGCCTGGGCCATGCGCGTCGCCTCTTCGAACACGTCGACCGGCGTGGGCGTAGAGGTCACAATAATGAGCGCAGGGGTCGGCGTCGCCAAGGGCGTGGGCGTGGCAATGGCGAAAGGCGTCGGCGTGGGGGTAGGTGTCGGCGGCTGTGGCGTGGGCAGCGCGGCCGCGCCGACCGGCGTGGGCGTGTCGGTGGGCGAGAGATCCATCTCCGCAGCGGGCGGCGCAAAGTGCACGGTCATGTCGCGCACTTCGAGCCATGCCGTGGCCGGTACATTGTCCCAGGTCAGGCCGATCTGCACGCCGGTGGCGGCGTCGTCAATCTGTCGTGTGACGCTGTAGTCGCTCCAGGTCAAGCTGTCGATGGGAACGCTGCTGCTGCCTGTGTCGTCGCGCAGGGTGGCATAGGCCTGTGCGTCGGGCGCGTAGAGGCGAGCCGTCAGGGTGAAGGTGACGACCTGCCCCGTGGGGGCAGGCGGCTCGCCCGTGGCCGTCATGGGCCAAAGCAGGGCAATTTGCCCGGCTGATGTGTCCGGCGAGGGCTGGACGCGCAGCACCGCGCCCGTTTCGACCGGCACATAGCTGAGTTGGAATGTCCCGGCTCCTACCTGCGCCTCGAAAGGGGGCGCGGTATTGCCCAGGTCGCGGGCGGCGACGCTGGCTTCGCCCTGCCAGTCAAAGGGAAGGGTGTACGTCTCCGATGGAGCGGATTGGGCCAGAAGGGGCGCAGGCATGAAGAACAGGAGCAAAAACGACAGCGGCCAGAATAAGGAGCGGGAGAGCGGCCATCTTTGCGCGCGTTGTCGGTTTGGGTGTATGGGCATAGGAACGCTGATAATTTCGATTCTGATTTTGCAGCAGATAATTTGTAGCAGAAATGATTTGTCAGACTGATTCTGAGTACGCCTGAATAATACCCATGATTGGGCAGATGGTAAATTATCGTCGGGTGGTGAAATCGAGCGTATGGCTGCGGCTGGCAGTCGATTCCCGACTGTCAGGAAGTTTTAAATAGGAGTTAGACAGTCTGCGCCGTAAGCTTCCGGGAAGTGCCAACCCTCCCGGAAGCTCGACAGCGTCCATCGGCACGCGTGCGGCTAGAGTACGTGGCGCGTATCGACGACGAGCCGCGCCGCCGCACCAATTTCGGCCCAGTCGTAGTTGGTGTGGTCGGTGGTGATCACCACGCAGTCAGCCTCGGCCAGGGACTGCTCCAAGTCGGTGACGCTGGTGCGCGTCATGCCTTCAAAGTAGAAGCTCGGCACGTAGGGATCGTGATAGGCGACCTGGCCGCCCTTTTCTTCGAGCAGGTGCATAATGTCTAGCGCGGGCGATTCGCGCAGGTCGCCCACATCCTTTTTGTATGCCACGCCCAACAACAGAATGCGGCTGCCTTTGACCGCTTTGCCCGCGTCGTTGAGCGCGTCTTGCACCTTTTGCGCCCAATAGCGGGGCATTTCGGTGTTGACTTCCGCGGCCAACTCGACAAAGCGCGCATGGTATTTGAGCGTGCGCAGCTTCCACGACAGATATTGCGGGTCGATGGGGATGCAGTGGCCGCCCAAGCCTGGGCCGGGCGTGAAGCGCATGAAGCCAAAGGGCTTGGTGGCCGCGGCGTCGATCACTTCCCACGCGTCAAGCCCCAACTTATCGCACATGAGCAGGAGTTCGTTGGCGAGCGCGATGTTGACGGCGCGGAAAGTGTTCTCAAAGAGCTTGGTCATCTCCGCGGCTTCGGGCGATGAGACCGGAACCACGGTCTCGATGGCCTGGCGGTAGAACGCAGTCGCCACCGCGAGACAGGCCGGGGTCAGCCCACCCAACACTTTGGGCGTGTTGCGCGTGACCCAATCGGTGCGGCCTGGGTCGATCCGTTCGGGCGAAAAGGCCAGGTAATAGTCTTCACCGGCTGTCAGGTCGGGGCGGGCTTCTTCAAAGAGCGCGAGCAGGACTTCGCGCGTAGTGCCGGGATAGGTGGTCGATTCGAGGACGATGACCATGCCGGGGTGCAGGTGTTGGGCAATCGAGCGCGCCGAGGCGTAGATGTAGGAAAGGTCAGGCTCGCCGGTCTTGTTGAGCGGCGTGGGCACGCAGATCGACACCGCGTCACATTCGTCTAGAAGGGCATAGTCGCTGCTGGCGTAGAAGCTGCCGCGTGTTGGCTCGGTGTGGTTGGGGCTGCCCGCGGCAGGGGTAGGCATAGCGGCCGCGCCCTCATGGGCGATGGCGCGGGCTGTGGCTTGAGCTGTGGCTTGCGTAGCCGCAACCAGGGGCGCGAGTTGGGCGTTGGGTACATCGCCCACGTATGATTCGCCGCGGTTGAGCATCGCCACTCGTTCGGCGTTGAGTTCGATGCCGACGACCGAGTAGCCCGCTTGGGCAAAGGTAAGCGCCAGGGGCAGCCCGACGTAGCCCATGCCAATTACGGCGACTTTTGCCGTGCGTGTGTCGAATTTCTGGATGACTGCTTCATGCTTCATGGTCTGCTTGTTCACTTTCTTTGCGCGGGGGGATGGCGCAGCGCATACCGAGTGAAGGGATGGGGCTGGTGACTTGTTCCTGCCGGCCCCATCCCCGATGCAGCCTATCCGCTGATTAATCCCCGTTTGGTCAATTCGTCAAGGATGTAGTCTACAATATCATCCACGCTTTGCACATCAGTCTCGACGACGATCTCGGCTGCTTGCGGCTCCTCATAGGGCGAGGAAATGCCGGTGAATTCGGGGATCTCGCCGCGCAGTGCTTTGGCGTAGAGACCTTTGGGGTCGCGCCGCTTGGCGACTTCGATGTCGCACTTGACATAGACTTCGATGAAACGGTCATGCGGAACGAGCGAGCGGGCAAAGTCACGGTCGGCGCGATAGGGCGAGATAAAGGTGCAGATGGTCAGGTTGCCATGCTCGAAGCCGAGTCGCGCCACCTCGGCCACGCGGCGGATGTTCTCCTTGCGGTCGGCGGGCGAGAAGCCCAAGTCGCCGTTGAGACCGTGGCGCACATTGTCGCCGTCGAGGAAGGTCGTAACGCAGCCGCGCTCGAACAGGCGGCGTTCCAGGCGGCGGGCAATGGTCGACTTGCCCGATCCGGACAGCCCGGTGAACCAGAGCACCGCGGCCTTGTGGCCGTTGCGCCGTTCGCGCATCTCGCGCGTGATCTCGGTCGATTCCCACACCACATTGGCCGACTTGAGCCGCTGGGGCTGCGCGTCGACCACATCTTCGATGCTGCGCGCGGTGCGGCGGATCATGCCCGCGGCCACGGTCACGTTGGTGTAAGGGTCGAGCAGGATAAAGTTGCCGGTGCTGCGGTTAAGCTGGTACGAGTCGAAGAAGATAGGCTGAGTCGTGGTGATCTTGACGCGGCCGACCTCGTTCAACTCCAGCGTGTGCGCGGCGTCGCGGTGCAGGGTATCCACGTCGATGCGGTAGTTCAGTTCGTTGATAAAGGCGCGCACTTCACGCGTCGTGTGGCGCAGGATGTAAGTGCCCTGGGGATTCATCGGCTCTTCGTTCATCCAGCAGAGAATGCACTCCAACTGGTTGCCGACCTGGGGCAAGTTGTTCTTGCGCACGATCATATCGCCGCGGCTGATGTCGATTTCGTCTTCCAGGGTCAAGATGACCGAATCGCCCGCGGCGGCTTCGGTCAATTCTTCGCCCATGGCATGAACGCCGCGCACGCGGCTGGACATGCCCGAGGGCAGAACGACGACTTCTTCACCAGGGGAAATGGTTCCGGACGCGATCTGACCGGCAAAGCCGCGGAAATCTTGGTGCGGGCGGATGACCAACTGCACCGGAAAGCGGAAGTCGACCAGGTTGCGGCTGGCGCCGACGTTCACATTTTCCAGGTGATGCAGCAGCGTCGGACCGTCGTACCAGGGCATCTGTTCGCTTTTGTGGACGACGTTGTCGCCCTTGAGCGCGGAGATCGGAATAAAGGTCAGACCTTGCACCGAGAGCTTGGTTGTAAAGGCTTTGTACTCTTCGACGATGCGGTTGTAGACCTCCTGCGAATAGTCAACCAGGTCCATCTTGTTGACTGCCACCAGGATGTGGGGGATCTCCAAGAGTGAAGCAATGAAGCCGTGGCGCTTGGACTGGGTGAGGACACCTTTGCGCGCGTCGATCAGGATGATCGCCAATTCCGCGGTGGATGCGCCGGTGACCATGTTGCGTGTGTATTGAATATGGCCGGGCGTGTCCGCGATGATGAATTTGCGCTTGGGTGTGGCAAAGTAGCGATAGGCTACGTCGATGGTGATGCCCTGCTCGCGCTCGGCGCGCAGCCCGTCGGTCAGCAGCGCCAGATCGACATATTCGTCGCCCCGACCGCGGCT
>CAZZNG010000165.1:0-12147 GCA_964655505.1 uncultured Litorilinea sp.
GTCTTGGAGCGTCTCTTGCAAGGAGGAAACCATCGCACCCAGACGCGGGGCCACGACAATCGGCGTCAGCGCCAAGATCGCCAACAGGACAATATAGACAACCGTAACGGAGAGGGAGCGCGCCCAGCCGGTGCTGCGTTGGATCCAGTTGACCGGGTAGCTCAGAATGAAGGCCAACAAAAAAGCCACCACCGTCGGCGCGATCAGCACACGGAAGGTGATGAGCAGGATGATCATCAGCACCACCAAGCAGGAGGCAACAATGATCTTGGTGACGTTACTCCAACGCCGCGAACTCATCGTTGCCGCTCCTCAACTAGTGCCAAGCGAACTAGTACCAAGCGAACGGAGGCCAGGTGGTGCCGGGAGCTAGGGGACAGGTCGGTTGCGTTGTTTGGGGCGGCTGTCGCCGGGCCGATCCACTTGCCCAGGGCAGCAGGCTGCACGGCTAAAACGCCGTGAATTCGTCCAGCGGCCAATAGCGCAGCCAAACGCGCCCCAAAATATGCTCGCGTTTGACCGGCCCAAAGGCGCGGCTGTCGTTGCTGTTGTCGCGGTTGTCGCCCATGACAAAATAACTGAGCGGCCCAAGCGTGACCAGGGGCATGCTTTGGTAGCCGAGATCGTGGGGGAAAGGCTCCGGCAGGGGTTCGCCGTTCACATAGACCACGCCGCGGCGCACTTCCACCGTCTCGCCCGGCAGCCCAATGATGCGTTTGACCAGCATTTCCTCCATCCCCGGCACTTTCAACACCACAATGTCGCTGCGCTGGGGCGGGCGGAAGCGATAGCTCACCTTGTCGATGATCAACCGCTGCTTTTCGTATAGATTCGGCTCCATGCTCTGCCCATAGACGATGGTCGCCTGGGCCAAGAAGAGATGAACGGTGAGCGCCAAGATCAGGGCCGGAATAATGACTTGAAGACTCTCCTGAATGAAGAGCCGTAACAGCAGCCAACCACTGGGCTGCTCGGTGGCAAAGCGTTCTTCCGGTTCTGCGCTGATGGGGTACTTCGAGTAGGGATTTTGATCGGGCATAGCGATTCACGTCCACTCCAAATGTCTGTTTCCAGTATAATCGCCTCGTCATTTTTGGCAAATTCATTTCATTGATCCTGCGCCCTATTCGCCCTTACATGCCTTGCGTGGTTTAACATACCTTACACCGCGTAACATATCTTACCCAGAAGATGTATATAGATAATGCTGTTCAAGATAAATACACGGGGTTGCCGCCCCGCGTTCGCACTTTTGAGCGTTTCGGCGCTCGTCCATTGGTCTGGCAAGGGCCAGGGGAGAGCAAACAAACTTGCATCCTCATCTATAACAGACGAAAAAATTGTAGATTGGGCACGCAAGGCTTGCTGCTGTTGATGCGCTTGGTAGATTGACGCAGCGTGTGCGCCTCGCTATACTACATGACGATTGGCCTACGCCAACAAAACGAAGCCCATGAAACCTGTATACCGATTTGTTCACTTAAGCCTGTTGTTGGCCCTGCTTGCCGGTCTCATCGCCCCCACCGCCGGTCTTGCTCAGACGCCCGCACCCACTTCTACCCCGGCGAATACGCCCGCTCCTACGCCGATCGATCCGGAACAAGCCGCGTTGGATACTCGTGTCAATGAGATTTTGAACGAGATGAGCGTGGCCGATCGCGTTGGGCAGCTTTTCATGGTGGGCTTTCAAGGCGGCAGCGCGGGCTATGAAAGCGATATCGCCGAGTTGATCTACGGCTATCGCGTGGGGGGCGTGATCCTTTCGCCCAAGAACGGCAACTTCAGCAACGAGCGCGGGGTGGATACGCCGCGCCAGGTCGCCACCCTGGTCAACCGCTTGCAAGCGTTGGCCTATGGCTTGCTCCTGCCCGCGGATACGGCCATCGAGCCGCTTGACGAGTCGGTTTGGCCGCCCGCCGGAGCCGTCTCCATGGAACAGGTTACCAATGTGCCGCCCGTCAATCTGCCCCTGTTTGTCGCGGTGGAGCAGAGCGGCGACGGGCTGCCTGGCACTGCCTTGCGCCGCGGCTTTACCCCCTTGCCCAGCCCCATGGCGTTGGGCGCAACGTGGAACCCCGAATTGGTCAATCGGGTGGGGCAGATTGTTGGCCGCGAGTTGGCCGCGGTCGGCGTCAACATGCTGCTCGGCCCCAACTTGGATGTGTTGAGCCAGCCGCGTTCGGATGAAGTGGGCGCGCTGGGCCTCTATGCCTTTGGCGGCGATCCCTACTGGGTGACACAAATGGGCCGCGCGTACATCGCCGGTGTGCATGCCGGAGGCGTCGGCCAGGTGGCAACGGTCGCGCGCCATTTCCCCGGCGCAGGCGACGCCGACCGTCTGCCCGATCAAGAGGTGGCGACGGTGCAGCGCAGCTTGCAGGAGTTGGAGCGGGTGACGCTGCCGCCCTTTCAAGGGGTGACGCGGTCGCCGTCGAGCATCTTGCAGGAGGGCGGCGACCCCGCGGCCACCGAAGCCATGATGTCCAGCCACATTCGCTATACCGGCTTGCAAGGGGCCAGCTTGGGCCGTAACACGCCCATTAGTCTTGCCCCCGAATTGGAAGCGGTGCTGGCGCGTGAAGGCTTCACCGAATGGCGTCGCCAGGGCGGGCTAATGGTCAGCAATGTGCTGGGCGCACCAGCCATCCGCCGTCACTATGACCCTACCTTGCAAGAGTTTCCCTATCGCCGTGTCGCCATGGATGCCTTCACCGCAGGCCATGACCTGCTGCTGCTCGACCGTTTCAGCCTGGACGACCAATGGGAAAAAGAGAAGCAGAACATCGAAGAGACGATTAGCTTCTTTCAAGAGCGCTATGTGCGCGACCCGGACTTTGCTGCCCAAGTTGACGATTCTGTGCGGCGGATTCTTTCGTTGAAGCTGCGGCTCTATGCCAGTGCGCCGCCGCCCACGCTGCCCGACATGCCGCCCATTCCGCTGTCCGCGGTTTTGGTGAAGGAAGCAGACCTCGAAGTGCTGCAAGGCGATTCACGCGCCAGCGCGCTGGTCACCGTGGGCCAGGTGGCGCGCGAATCGTTCACGGTGTTGTACCCGGATCCTGCGTCTGCTTCGGAAGTGATCTCGGTTGTGCCCCAGGCCAACGAGAATCTGCTGATCGTGGCCGCGGGCCGCGAACAGCGTGAATGTCCCACTTGCCCGGTCGAGGTCGTGGTTTCGCCCGATGAATTGGTTGGGATCATCGAGCGGCTCTATGGACCCACCGGAACTGGACAATTGGTTCCCGGCCAGGTGACCGGCATCACGTTTGACGACTTGGCCCGGTTAATGGCTGTGGATGAGGGCCTGCAAGGCGCTGCCACGACAACACCGACTGCGACCATACCGGCTACGACAACATCGACGACAACACCGACAGCGCCGTTGACCGCAACGCCAGCCACCGCAGCCACCGCGGTAACCGGCGCTGCCTCGTTGACCGATACAGCCGCCGTGACCGGCGCGGTTGCTGCGACCGCTTCTGTCGCCTCTGTATCGGCAGAAGAACCCGCGGCCATGACTGAAACGGTTGAGGTGACTCGCTCCACCGCGGTCACTGCGCCTACCGACGTGATGCCGCAGGCGAACGGCGTCATGAGCACGCCGGTGGAGGTCACGCAGGAGTTGGTCCAGTCGGCTGATTGGATTATCTTGACCATGTTAGACATCACCAGCAGCCATCCCCACAGCGATGTCGTCAAGCAGTTTTTGAACAGCAGCGGCGCGCGGCTGGCGGAAAAGCGCATTATCGTGCTTGCGCTGCAAGCGCCCTATTTCCTCGACGCCACCGAGATCAGCAAGCTCAACGGCTACTATGGTGTCTATGGCAAAACGCAGCCGTTTTTAGACAGCGCCATACGCGCCTTGTTTCGTGCCTATACGCCCACCGGCGCGCCGCCGGTTCCGGTGGCGGGCACGCGTTTTGCCACACTTAGTGAACGGCTTGCCCCGGACCCCACGCGGCCCATCGACATGCAGGTGCTCAACAGCGCAGGCGAGCAACTCATCGGCGGCGCTGCAGAGCAGCGATCCACGCTGCCCGTGGTTGAACAGGGGGCTATGGTGCGTATCCTCGCCGGTCCCATCTATGACCGCAACGGCAAGCCTGTGCGCAACGGCACGCCGGTCGATGTGACGATCATTTATGAAGATGACGGTGTGAGCGATACGGAGACGGTGGGCACGCAGAGCGGTGTCGCGGTGCGCGATATCGTGTTGAATCGCGGCGGCATGGTGCGCGTTTCCGCCAGGGCAGGCGAAGCGGTATCGGAAGAGGCAGTTGGACTTAGTATACAGACGCTGCCTCCCGCGGCGGATTCGGTCGTCACCGCCGCGGGCACGCCCAGCGACACGATGGCAGCCAACGTGACGCCGCCCGTCTCGGCTGCTTCTGATCAAGCCGCGGGCGACCTCGACGATGAGCGCGGGCTGAACATGGCAACGCTGGTTGTGGCGCTGGTGGCGATGTTGGCGACATTGGCGTTTTTGCTGGTGGTGCAGGTGCGTGTGCTGCCGCGTGCCACCCTGGTTAATAACCTGCTGTGGGCGGTTAACTGTGGGCTGGTGGCCTATATTCTGTATGGATTGGGGCTGCTGCCAGGGGGCGGTTGGCTGCAAAGCAGTTTGCGCGTGTGGGGCGCGGCTGTGGTGGTCTTTATCGCCATGCTGCTGCCGTTGGTCTGGCTGCAACTGCGTACAAACGAATAAACAAAAACCGCCAGGCTGACGCGTCAACCTGGCGGTAAGAGTACCCCGGGGGCGATTCGAACGCCCGACACCTAGCTCCGGAGGCTAGTGCTCTATCCACTGAGCTACCGGGGCAAGCACCTCACATACAGACCCAAATTGTACCATTAGGACAGGGGGCAGAGCAAATATTGCGCCGCGCCTCGGCTTTGCATCGCCCCTTGTGTCGTTCGGCTTTTAAGCTTTTAATTGGTGCGCCTCTGCGCGCGTGCTATAATCGTTACCATGTACCTGGATCGAACCTATCGCCCGCGACGACGTCGGCGCGGCGGCATCATGCGTTTTTGGCCGCTGATGCTGCTGGCTATTTTGGGGATCATTATCTACGAGCAGCAGCCGAGTTGGGTCGTGCCATCGCTGCCCGAACCAACGGCTGTGCCCACGCGCAGCGCCGTTTCCTACCTGGCGGACGCGGACATTGCCTATCGTTCCGGCAACATCGACGGCTCCGTCGCCGCCTATCAGCGGGTGCTGGAACTGGAGCCGGACAACGCCAAGGCGATGGCGGCCCTGTCTACGCTTTATCTCATCTTGCAAGACTTGGAAACCTCGTACAGCATGGCCGTGCGCGCGGTTGAGTTGGCTCCCAACGATGTCGAAGCCCTCAACGCGCTGGCGCGCATCGAGGATTGGCGCGGCGACTACGAAGCCGCGGTCAACCATGCGCTGGACGCGCTGGAGATCGACCCCGGCAACGCGACGACGCTGGCAATCCTGGGCGAGATCTATACGGATGTGGGCAACTGGAGCGTGGCCGAAAATTATCTGACCCAAGCGCTGGAAGCCGACCCTGAAAACGTCCTGGCGCTGCGCAATCGAGCCTTTTTGTTTGAGATGCGCGGCGACTATGAATCGGCCATCGACTTCTATCAGAAGGCCATTGACGTCGCGCCCTATCGCTTTGACCTTTACGTTGGAAAAGGCCGCCAATATCGTATCGGACTGCGCGATTTTGAATCGGCGATTGAGGCTTATCGCGCCGCGGTCGAGGCCTATGAAGCGCCTGTGACACTGGATGCGCTGGGCGACGGTCTCTACAACGCAGGCGACCATCTCCAGGCTGTGCGCGTGCTGCGCCAAGCAGTCGAAATGGACCCGGAGTATGGCCCGGCCCAGGTGCATTTGGGGATGGCGCTCTATGCCCGACGCAACTATGAAGACGCGGCCGTTGCGCTTGAAAAAGGGGTGACGCTGCTCGGTGACCGTGCCCGCATCGAGCAAATCTATACACTGGGCTTGGCGCACATCTACAAAGACCCTTCTGAATGTGACAAGGCCATACCGTGGCTGGAGTTGGCAATTGAGATCGAGCCGCGGGCCGGGCCTGCTTTGGAAGGGCTGCGACTGTGCGGTAGATAGGCTGCACGTTAATCGAAGGTTTTTTTGTTTGACGGGGACGCGGCTGCTCAGTCCATGCAATGAGGCCCATGTTGTGGCCCATGAAATATGGCGAGCATTGCGCGTCCTTATCATGTAATTTAGATCGCGACGCAATCCGTGCATGACTCTTAAACGTTCACGCCTAAAATCTCGTCTCCCCCAGCGCGCCACCCTTCCCATAGGGGGGCCTGCGCAGCCTGCACCCCCCAGCGACGGTGAGCCGCGTGAGCGCTCCGCTGTCAGCAGTTCCCGCAGCGGCACAGAAAGCGGTCGCCTAGCCAGCCCGGTCGACCGTACCGTCACCAGCAAGCGCCGTTTGCAGCGCCGCGTGACGCCATTGGAGGTATTGCAGCAGCCGTTGCAGGCAGGTATGCGTAAGGTCTTTGACCTACGCAGCTTTTTGATCGTGCTCGCACTGACCGCGGGCGTCTTGATGCTGCCGCTGCCGCCCGGCTTAACCGTCGAGGGTCAGCGTGCGCTGGCCCTTTTTGTGTTTACGGGGTCGATCTTGGCCCTGGAGCCTGCGCCGCTGCCGATTGGCGCGCTGATGGTTCCCATCTGCCAGATTGCGCTTGGCATCGACACCGCGGGGGGAGCCTTTGCGCCCTTCGGCCAGCCGGTGCTCTTTTTGATTTTGGGCAGCCTCTTTTTAGCCGAAGCCCTGCGTAAGCATGGGTTGACGCGGCGCATGGCGCTGCATACGATTGTGTTGAGCCGCGGCCGCTTTGGGCCTCTTTTGTTCGGCCTGATGTTTGGGACCGGGATGTTGAGCATGTGGGTGTTGAACACAGCCACTGCCGCGGTGTTGATCCCGGTGGCGATTACCATTGCCCAGCGCGTCCAGCCCCAAGAGCGGGCCGGTCGTGCGCTGGAGGTGCTGATCTTGGGCATCGCTATGAGCGCCAGCATCGGCGGCATGGGCACAATCATGGGGTCGGGGGAGAATGCCATTGCTAGCGGGCTGCTCGACCAGGTGGAGCCGTTCGGCTTTCTCGATTGGATGCGCTTTGGCGTGCCAGTCGTGCTGATGTTGCTCCCGCTGTCGTGGTTCTTGCTCCAGCGTGCGCTGCCGGTGGGCCGGGTCATGATCGACACCGAACCGGCTGCCAATGAATTGGAACGGTTGGGCAGCCTCAAGGGGCCTGAACGGGAACTCGTTGCCGTGCTCGCGGTGTCGGTGGTGCTCTGGATTGCCGGTTCAGCGTTGGAGGGTTTCCTCAATTTGCCGGAAACGCTCTTGAGCAGCGCGGTGGTTGCCATTGGCGCGGTCGCGCTGCTCTCCATCGACGAGGTGATCGACTGGAACGACCTCAAAGGCGTGAACTGGGGCGTCTTTTTCGTCATCGGCGCGGGCCTGACCTTGGGCGATGCGTTGGACAAGACCGGGGCAAGCCTTTGGTTTGCGGAGATGTTGGCCCCGACGCTCGAAGGGCTGCCCTATGGCGTGGTGCTGCTGGCGCTGGGCCTGGCCGGTTTTACCCTGACCCAGTTCATGAACAATGTGACCCTGGGGGCAATTTTGGCCCCGGTGCTGGTCACGTTGGGCGAGGCCAGCGGCATCGACCCGGCGCGGCTGGTCATTCCCACCATCATGTCGGTGGCGCTGGCCTTCATGCTGCCAGGCGCTTCGGCCCGCATGACCCTGGTCGCGGTAACCGGCGCGGTGCATCGAAAGCACATGATGCGGGCAGGGTTGGTGGTGGGGCTGCCTTCGGCTCTGGTCGTATTGGGCTTTTTCTATTTGATGAGTTGGTTGGGGTGGATCTAGGTTGCCGGTTGAGCAGGGGGAACCGGCAGGCGGCATAGAAATTGGACAGCACACAAACAACGCGGCTAACGCCAGGAGGCCATCATGCGCGTATGGTTGATCGGGGCTGGTCAAGCAGGCACTGAAGCACTCCGCCAGTTGTACAAAAACGAAGAGATCGAAGTGATTGTCACTGCGGCGGAAGAGCGCCCGCTCGCGGTGCAGCAGGGGATCTTATCCAAAGTAGATTACATTGACGTCGTAAATCCGGTCAATATCAACACGCTTGCTCGCCGTATCCGTCCCAACCTGATCTTGGTCGATGCAAGCGCGGTGAGTGGGCTTGGCCGCGTCACCGGCGGCAGCCAGTTCTCCCAGTCGCTGATCTATGAAATGGCTACTGCCAGCGACTACCCCTGTCTGATATTGGGAATGTAGTTATTTGAGGATGTAATCTAGGGTTGGAAATCGAGTCTAGTCTGGGGCGATGCATTTATGAGTGACGCTGCAAACAGCCCAACCGGCGGGCCTGCTGACATGGCCGACACACCGGCCATTCCGCACAATCTGGGCCTCTACCGTTTACAAGGCTTCAGCGGTCGCCGCAGCCAACTGCTGCAACTGCATGAGTGGATGACGGGCGGCGACGACCTGCCCGCCATTGCCATCAGCGGCGAACAGGGCAACGGTAAAACGACCCTAGCCAGCGCGGCAGCGTGGAATCTCATCCACCATTTCAGCGACGGCATTGCGCGTGTGAGCGCGGTTGGGGTGTCGCGCTTCCGGCTGTATGATGTGGCGCGCACCTTAGATTCGGTTTTTGGCACGACCATGACCCGCCTCAGCCAAGAGCGTTGGGGGTTGAGCATCCTCGAACAGCTCTATCGCCGCCGCCGCCTGTTGATTCTCGACGAGCTTTCAGGCGCGACGGCTGAGGAGTTGGAGGCGGTTGTCAATATCATTGCCCACCTGCATGAGTCGGGCGGCCATTCGCGCGTGCTGTTGATCGACCGCAACTTTAGCCCGGCCATTGCCGAACTGTGCGGCCCGCAGCACCTCCACCTGGATGGGTTGACGCTCGACGAACTCCCCGACTTCATTCGGCGGCGCTGTCCTGCACCCGCGGTCGACGTGGCGCTGGCCCATGTGGAGGAACTTTATGCGCTCTCGCGCGGTCGTCCCCATCCGCTGCGCGTGATTCTCGGCTTGCTGCTGGACTATGATTGGGACGATCTCTCCGCCATCCTGCAAAGCATTGTGCTGCCCGAAGGCCATGTCTCCCGGCCCGATTTGATCGCCTTTGCTGTGGAAAACTTTGCCGCGCTCCAGCCGCACGCAGGACCGCTGCTCGACCGTCTGGTCATGGCCGCCGGGGGCGCGGCGCTGCGCGCGGTGGAGGAGTTGTTTTGGCAGGGGTTGGGCAGCAGCCACGAACTGCATGATGTGGTGACCGGCTTGGCGGATCGCGCCCTAATTGACCACGATATCTATCAGCAGCGCGTGGTCATGCACCCGATGGTGCGGCAGTATATGGAGCAAAATGTGGCGATGTTGGGCGAAGAGTGGGAACGCCGCCACGCCACCTATTACAGCTCAATCGTGGAGCAGTATCAAAACCTGCCTGTCGAACGCTGGTCGCAGATAGACCCGGAGTGGGGCAACATCTACAAAGGGGCAGACTGGTGCGCGGCGCGCATCGAGCGGCTCTGGCAGCGTCCGCCGCTTAACATTGTCGCCGATCCTGCAGTCGACACGGCAGGCATCGACATGCCGCCCGAAGCGGAACTCTATCGCGATGACCTGCGCCTGGCGCGGGCGTATGGGCTGGCGCTGGCTCACTATTCCTTTTGGCGGCATCCGCCGGGGAGCTTGCGCTGGCTGGCAACCGGCGCAGTGGCTTCTTTGGCGCTGGCCGACTATCGCAATTACGCCTGGCTGCAAATGAACCTGGGCCGCCAATTCTTCTTCAACGGCGCGGTGGAAGATGCGCTGGAGTGGCTCAAACGCGCGGCGGACATTTTCGACGCGCGCGACCTGCTGAGCGAACTAGCCTATGCCTTTACGGACCTGGGTACATCCTACCGGGTGCTCGACCGCCCGCGCCAGGCATTGAACTACTTCCGCGCCGCGCTGGAGTGTGTGGCCCAACTGGGCGATCAGCAGGGGCTGGCGACGGCGTACATGAACTTGGGCAGCGCCTATTATGGGCTGGAGCAGTACGAGCGGGCGCTGCAAGAGTATCGCAAAGCCCTGCGCATCGCCTTGCGCACCAGCAACAGCCAACAAACGGCCAGCGCCTTCAACAGCATGGGGCTGGCAATGGAAGGGTTGGAGCGTTTTGACGAGGCCACTCAAGCTTACACCCAGGCGTTGAGCCTCTTCCGGCGCATCAACGACCCCATCGGCATTAGCACCTGTTACAACAACTTGGGTTCGGCCAACTATGCCCAGGGCAACTTGGATCAGGCGCTGACTTGGTATGAGTTGGATCTGGAATTGGCCGAACAGCGCGGCGCGTGGACAGACATGGCCGCCACGCTGCATAACTTGGGCCATGTGGCAGCCGAGCGCGGCGTATGGGATCGGGCGCTGGCCTATTTTACGCAGAGCCGCGACCTTTATGCCGCGTTTAACCTGGTTGATTATGTGGCCGAAGAAGAAGAGATGATCGCCTACGTCCGCTCGCAAGCCTCGCCGGAGACTGCTTAATCTGCTCTTGATACTCCGCTGCGGGTTCGCCTCAGCCGTGCAGCCTGGGGCGGGCCGCTTTGCCGCCTCGCTAACGCATTTCTAACAAAGTCATTACGAGATTCTGACAAAAACCGTGCAAATTCAAGGCTGTCAAGCAGCGCGAGAATTTGCACGGTCCTTTTTCATGCTGTATGATAGCGCCAATTAGCACTCTCGATGGTAGAGTGCTAATTGGCAACAGTGAATAATCAAGTGCTCACTACAGTAACGCAATTGGAACAGATTACCAAATTTGTGAAGGAGGACACTTCCATGAACCTCAGACCTCTGGGCGACCGTGTTGTTGTGAAGCCTTCGGAGCAGGAGGAGCAGACCACTTCGGGGATCTTCTTGCCGGAGACTGCTAAGGAAAAGCCCCAGCAGGGCACCGTTGTGGCTGCCGGTCCTGGCGGCCGCAAGGAGAACGGCGAACGCATCGAGCTGGATGTCGCGGTGAATGATACCGTGCTCTATGCCAAGTATGCGGGCACCAGCATCAAGCTGGACGGTCAGGAATATCTGATCCTCAAGGAGAGCGATATTCTCGCCATCGTCGAGAACGGCAAGAAGTAAGCACCCACTCGCACCACGTAAGCCAAACCAACCACACGCCATGCAGACAGGCCCACACGCCGCCGCGCATAGTTTGCTCAATGCCTAGCTCATAGGGCCTTGTTATGCTGCGCGTTTGTGTTGTCCAAGCTTGTGTCGCTGAAGTTGATGCAAAGTAGAGAATCTAGGAGAAGATAAGAAATGGCAAAGCAGATCATCTTTGAAGATGCTGCTCGTAAGAGCCTCAAGGCCGGTGTCGATGCACTGGCGAACGCTGTCAAGACCACGCTTGGCCCCAAGGGGCGCAATGTCGCCTTGGACAAGAAGTGGGGCAGCCCCACCGTCACCCATGACGGCGTGACCGTTGCCAAGGAGATCGAGCTGGAAGACCCGTTTGAGAACATGGGCGCCCAGCTGCTCAAGGAAGCGGCCACCAAGACCAACGACGTGGCCGGTGACGGCACCACCACCGCCACCGTTTTGGCCCAGGCCATTGTCACCGAGGGCCTCAAGAACGTGACCGCCGGCGCCAACCCCATGCTGATCCAGCACGGTATCGCCGCCGGGCGCGACGCCATCGTTCAGGCCATCAAGGACATGGCGACCCCGGTTTCCGGCAAGAGCGGCATTGCTCAGGTCGCCAGCATCTCCGCCGCCGACAAGCTGATCGGTGAGTTGATCGCCGAAGTCATGGACAAGGTCGGCAAGGACGGCGTCATCACCGTCGAGGAGAGCAAGGGCCTCGAATTTGAGACCGAGTACGTCGAAGGTATGCAGCTTGATCGCGGCTACCTCAGCCCCTACTTCGTGACCAACTCCGAGCGCATGGAAGCGGTCATCGAAGATCCTTACATCCTGATCACCGATAAGAAGATTAGCAGCGCCCAGGACATCGTCCCGACGCTGGAGAAGCTGGTCCAGATCGGCAAGCGCGACATCGTCGTGATCGCCGAGGATGTGGACGGCGAAGCGCTGGCTACGCTGGTGCTCAACA
>CAZZNG010000166.1:0-12145 GCA_964655505.1 uncultured Litorilinea sp.
TGCACGGCGAAGCCTATGCCAACCGCGCGGTGCAGGCGTGCGACGTGCTGATTGCCCTGGGGATGCGCTTCGACGACCGCATCACGGGCCGCCTGGATCGCTTTGCCAAGCAGGCCAAGATCATTCACTTTGAACTGGATAAGGCCGAGGTGGGCAAGAACATCATCCCCGATGTGGCGGTGATCGGCGACCTGGCCGAGACGCTGCCCGCGACCTTGCCCTTGATCGAGCAGCGCCGCCACCAGTTGTGGATTCAAGAACTGGCCGAATGGCGCGAAGATTCCGCCGCGACCGACATCCTCAATTATGAGGTGGACGAACTCATCCCGCCCTTTGTCATCCGCCAGCTTTGGCATCACACCAAAGATTTGGCAAACGGCCCTGTGATCATTGTGACCGATGTGGGGCAGCACCAGATGTGGGAGAGCCAGTACTACATCCACAACCACGCGGGCCAACTGCTCACCAGCGGCGGCGCGGGCACGATGGGCTATGCGTTGCCCGCCTCGATTGGGGCGCAGATCGCCTATCCGGAGCGCACCGTCTGGGCTGTGGTGGGGGACGGCGGCTTCCAGATGACCCTGCAAGAACTGGCTGTCTTGAAGCAGGAGCGGCTGCCGGTCAAGATCGCCATTATCAACAACGGTTTCCTCGGCATGGTGCGCCAGTGGCAGCAGATCTTCTATGAGAAGCGCTACACGGGCACGCCGGTGGTTTCGCCCGACTTTGTCAAGCTGGCCGACGCCTATGGCATCCCGGCCATCAGCGTGCGCAAGCCCGATGAAGTTGGCCCTGCCTATGAGTTGGCCCACCGCACCCCCGGCCCCTTCTTGATCGATTTCCGCGTCAAGGAAGAGGTGAATGTCTATCCGATGGTGGCCCCCGGCGCGGCAGTGGACGAGTTGATTCGCCGGCCCAAGCCCGATGCAGTGGTGCAGGGGTACAGCGGCATCGAGCCGAGTTGGTAGGCCGGGCTGGTCGGGACAGACCTTGAGCAAGCATTAGGCTAGGGTCAGACAAGGGTAGGGCGAGGCATCCAAGAGAAAAGCTCTGCGGGCTGCGTTCGTAGGGTTGGATCAAAGGGTTGAATCAAAAAGTTGTTGGACCTGGACGAAAGGGCAGGCACGCTTTATGAAGCATACATTGGTCGCCTGGATGCGCGACAAGCCCGGTGTGTTGAACCGGGTGTCGGGCATGTTGCGCAGGCGTAACTTCAACATTGACAGTCTGCAAGTCGGCCACAGTGAGACACCGGGCATCAGCCGCATGACCTTTGTGGTCGACGGCGACAACCACATGGTCGATCAAGTGATCAAACAGATGCGTAAAGTTATCGACGTGACGCGCGTCGAGGACATCAGCGACCGTCCCATTGTCGCGCGCGAACTGGCCTTGATCCGCGTACACACCGGCGCCGAGACTCGCTCGGAAATTATGCAGTTGGTCAGCATCTATCGGGGCGAGATCATCGACGTGGCGCTGGACAGCATGGTTGTCCAGATCGTCGGCTCGGAAGATCGCGTCGACGGCTTGATCGAACTGTTGGACAATTTCGGCATCATCGAGATGGTGCGTACTGGCCGCGTTGCCATGGTGCGCGGCGTAACCGAACGCCGCTTCAAGCGCAGCATTGCTGTGTGGAAGGCGCGCGTCAACGGGCACGAAAGCGACCGGGCCGAGCGTTTTTCGACCGGCGGCGTTTAGCGGATTTTGGGCGAGTCTGCCCGCGCAACACCCTTTTGGACGAGTTGGACGGCAGGCTCGCCGTTTGTTGCGCCGGTTGGCAGACGAACGGACAGTTGGGGCGCGGCGCGCGCGACACGAGTCATCATTCGGCATTTTGGCTGCTTTTGGCGACAATAGGGAGACGCGGCTGTTCTCAGTGGAATTTCAGCGTGGAATTTCAGCGCCACTGGCTCTTACCCAAGCAGCTTGTGTCGACGTCACAGGTGTGACGGCATCGATGGGCAGCCATATTCCTAAACTGCTACACTCCTAAAGAGAAAACAGAAGGGTTTCATCGCTCATGGCAAAAATCTATTACGAAAACCAAGCGGATCTCGGACGGCTCCAGGGCAAGAAGGTCGCCATCATCGGGTATGGCAGCCAGGGACACGCGCACGCCTTGAACTTGCAGGACAGCGGCGTCGACGTCCGGGTGGGTCTCTATGAAGGCAGCAAGAGCTGGCCCAAGGCGGAGGCGGATGGGCTGAAGGTCATGACCAATGCCCAGGCAGCCGCCGAAGCGGACATGATCATGTTGGTGCTGCCCGACCCGGTGCAGGGCAAGGTCTATGAGAATGACATCGCGCCCAACCTGAAAGAGGGCGACATGCTCATGTTTGCCCACGGCTTTAACATCCGCTATGGCTTCATCCAGCCTCCGGCCAACGTTGACGTGACCATGGTTGCGCCCAAAGCGCCGGGCCACCGTGTGCGCGAGGTCTTCAAGGAAGGTTCCGGCGTGCCTGCCTTGGTCGCGGTTCACCAAGACGCCACCGGCCACGCGCTGGAAAACGCGCTGGCCTACGCCAAGGGCATCGGCTCCACGCGCGCCGGTGTGCTGGAGACGACCTTTAGCGAAGAGACCGAGACCGATCTCTTTGGCGAGCAGGTGGTCTTGTGCGGCGGCGTCAGCGAGTTGGTCAAGGCCGGTTTCCAGACGCTGGTCGAGGCCGGTTATCAGCCGGAGGTTGCCTATTTTGAGTGTCTGCATGAGTTGAAGCTGATCGTGGACTTGATGTACCAGGGCGGGCTGAACTACATGCGCTACAGCATCTCCGACACGGCTGAATGGGGCGACTACAAGTCCGGCCCGCGCATCGTCACCGACGAAGTGCGCGCAGCCATGAAAGAAGTGTTGGCGGAAATCCAGTCCGGGGCCTTTGCCGAGGAGTGGATGGACGAATACCACGGCGGCGGCAAGGTCTTCTTGGCAACGCGCCAGCGCGAGCAGACCCAGCAGATCGAGACAGTGGGCAAGAGCCTGCGCCGCATGATGACCTTCTTGGACGCCAAGGAGATCGGGTAAGGCAATCGAGTGAAGGTAATCGAGTCAAGGTAATCGAGCCGCCCACTGCCGATTTGTGATACAACTTCCCGGGAGCTTTCAAGCTTCCGGGAAGGCTGCGGCAGAGCGAATGGCTGGTGATAGACCCTGTTGGGGGGCATGGAAAGGGGGTGATAGGAATGGATGATGGCCTTAGTGACCTTATGGGCTTGCCGCGGCAGCCCCATTCGAGTTCGCTTGCGGACCGTGCGCGCTCGGCCAAGCGCCACCATATAGATGTGCCAAGCAAAGACGATCCATTCATGATTCACACCCAGATCACAGCAGGCGCTGTCCAAGCGACAGGCGTCCAAACTCGACAAGACATTGCTCAACAAGGTAATGCTAGGCAAGAAAGGTAAAGACCATACCATGAGCACCCCAACGACATCCAGCAACGGCGTAGAGAGCAACGGCCACGTCAATGGCGAGACAGATTCGGACCAGGTAGACGAGTTTGCCGTTGATCACGTTGACCTGAGTTCGGTTGACGTAGAGCAGTTTAGAATCCAAGATATCCAAGCCTATGCGCGGGAGATCGCCCACGGCGACCGCATTGTCGTCTTTGATACGACGCTGCGCGACGGCGAACAAAGCCCCGGCGCAACCTTGAATACCCAAGAAAAATTGGATATTGCCCACCAACTGGCCCGCTTGGGGGTGGATGTGATGGAAGCGGGGTTCCCCGCGGCCAGCCCCGGCGACCTGGACGCTGTGCGCCAGATCGCCAACACAGTCGGGCGCACCCCGCGCATTGGGCGCAACGGCGAGATCGTAGCGCCGCCCATTGTGGCCGGGCTGGCTCGCGCCAACCGCAACGACATTGACAAGGCGTGGGAAGCAGTGCAAGGGGCTGTGCGCCCGCGCATTCACACCTTCATCGCCACCAGCGACATCCACATGGAGCACAAACTGCGCATGAGCCGGGATGAAGTCCTGGAGACGGTGGGCGACATGGTGCAGTATGCGCGCAGCCTGTGTGATAATGTCGAATTTAGCCCCGAAGATGCAGGCCGCAGCGACCCGGAATTTCTGGTGCAGGTGGTGACGGTTGCCATTCAAGCCGGGGCCACCACCATCAACATCCCCGATACCGTGGGCTATACCATGCCCGAAGAGTTCGGCGGTTTGATCAAGTACCTGCGCGAGAATGTGCCCGGGGGCAAGGATGTGATCTTCAGCGTCCACTGTCACAACGACCTGGGCCTGGCAACGGCCAACACACTGGCCGGACTGCGTAACGGTGCGCGGCAGATGGAAGTGACCATCAACGGCATCGGCGAGCGCGCGGGCAATACGAGCCTGGAAGAAGCCGTCATGGCGCTCTATGTGCGCCAGGCGTTCAGCGGGCTGGACACGAACATCGTCACGACCGAGATCCATCGGGCCAGTGACATGGTGAGCCGCTACACCGGCATGGTGATCCAACCCAACAAGGCCATTGTCGGGGCCAATGCCTTTGCCCACGAAGCAGGCATCCACCAGGATGGTATGCTGAAGAACAAACGCACCTATGAGATCATGGATGCGTCGACCATCGGCTTGAACCAGAGCAAGCTGGTCTTGGGCAAGCACAGCGGGCGGCACGCGCTGCGCCGCAAGCTGGAGGAGATGGGCTACCACTTGGACCGCGAGGAACTGAACGAAGTGTTCCAGCGTTTCAAGGACTTGGCGGACAAGAAAAAGACCGTCAGCGATGCAGATTTGGAAGCCCTGGTCGGCGACGAGATCTATCAGCCGGAAGAGACGTGGGAACTGCTCAAGATCCAGGTGCAGTGCGGCACGACGGTTGTGCCTACCGCGGTGGTTTCGCTGCGCAACAACAATACGGGCGAGGTCTTTACCGAGGCAGGCTTTGGCACAGGCCCGGTCGATGCGATCTACAAGGGCATCAACCGCATTGTCGGCGTGAGCAATAACCTGGTCGAGTTCTTGGTGCAGGCCATCACCGAGGGCATGGATGCCAACGGCGACGTGACGATCCGCATCGAGGTTCCCGCGCGCAGCGTGGGCTACAAGGAAACGGCCCAGGGACGTCAGCGCCGCCGCTTGTTCAGCGGTCGCGGGGTCGATACGGACATTGTGGTGGCAAGCGCCAAGGCGTACATGCAAGCCTTGAACAAGGCGCTGGCGTCGGGCGATGATGTGTCTGCCGTGAACATCGCCGCGGAGCCTGCCGCGCAACCTGCGCCGGGCAATTGACGTAGTGTAGGCATAGTATCTTCCCCGACGCTGCGGGTGTCTAGGAAGATCTCCGGTTGAAGGTGTAGAAGTGTAGCGCATACGTAAGAAGCCAGGCTTGCACGGGCAACCTGGCTTTCTTGCCTAGGATACCAAACATGGAGCGACCAATCTGGCGGTGTAAGTGGAACCCTCGCCGCGCGGCCCATCTGTTGGGGGTGTGGTTGGCGTTGGTGGGGGTGGTGCTGAGTCCGGTTGCGGTGCAAGCCGCGCCGCACGCGCAGACCCCCCCTAACTCGCAAGCCCCCCATTCGCAAGCCCCGTGGGCCGGATGTGAAGACGTCGCGCCCGAAGCCCTGCGCGCCGAATTGAACAGCGTGAGCCAGGCGATCTTTGCCGGTGACGCGACCCTGCTTGACCTGGATGGCCTGGTGGCGCGCCAGTGGCGGCTGGTGGGCATGGACGCGGCGATTGACGGCGCGGTGATCGCGGCAGTGGCCCAGGTGCGCCAAGACACCGACTTTTGGTCGCAATTCCTCTCCGGTTGGTCGCCCAGCCAGGCGGAAGCGCTGACGCGCCAGGTCGCGGATATTGCTTTTGGCTCCGAGGCGTTCCGCGGCGCGGTCGACACGCTGGCCGCAGCGGTCGCGGTGGATCTAGCCGATGCAGTGGCGCGGCTTTCGGCGGAGTCGGCGGCGCAGGCCACCCTCTGCCTACAAGCCTATGTGAGTGAACGCTATTCAGCGGCAATGGTCGCTGCCTTTACAGCGGGGCTGCAAAGCGAAGCGGCGGCCCTCGACCTGGGCGAGAATGCCGAGGTCGATACGGGCATCCTCGCGGTCATGGACCGTCACCGCAGCGCGCTGGGCGGCGTGGGTGTGATTATTGCCACGCAAGTCGCCAAGCGAGTGGTGGTCAAACTGGGCCAAACCATTGCCAAGCGGGTCGCGGGCAGGGTGGTGGGCCGCGTCGTGGGCAAGGCCGGTTCGACGGTGATTCCCGCGGTGGGCTGGGCTGTGGGCGCAGGGCTGATCGTCTATGACGTGATCGAGAGCCGGGACGGCGCGCTGCCGCAGATCGAGGCCGGGCTGCGCGACGCGGAGGTGAAAGAGACCATTCGCCAGGAGATCGCCGATGCAGTTGCCGCTGAATTGGCCCTGGAGATGCCCCTGGTGGCGCGCGATATTGCCAATGACCTCTATGCCTCTTGGCTGGACTTTCAGCGCCAATACCGCCAGTTGATCGATTTGGCCGAGCAAAACCCAGCCTTCAGCGAGCTATTGCGCGCCGCCGATGACCCGGCGCAAGTTGCCGGTCTGGTCGATGTGGCGCTGGCGACGCTGGGCGAAGCGGGCGTCACCGAAGCGCTGGAGGACGGCACGCTGGCCCGCGCGCTCGAACTGCCCGCCGAGAGCTATGTCATTGTGCAGGCAACCGGCTCGTTCGACGACTTGGTTGGTTGGGCGGATTTGGCAGGCGGCGCGCTCGATCAGGTGGTGGCGCTGGAACTGTACAAGCACAAGCAGCCCGACGCGTTGAACCGGAGCCAACTGGAGGGGCTGCTGGCGCTGGACGACGCCGCGGCGGTAGCAAAGCTGGCGCTGGTTCCGACCTCCTCGCTGACCGGGCTGCTGCGGCTGGCGACCGACCACCTGCGCGCGCTGGCGCAGACGTTGAACGCGGAGGATCTGACCTGGCTGGGCGCTTATCTGGCCGAATTGAGCCAGGAACAGGCCAATCAAGTGGTCAGCGCGCTCTTGGCCGACCCTGCACTGGTGCAGGTGCTGCGCGACGAGACAGTGCAGCGGCTGCTGGTCGAAGCGGACGATACGGGCGCAACCCTGGCGTTTGTCACGCGGCCCGCCGATGGGTTTGGCGTGTTGGGCGATCTGCGTTCGGTCTTCAGCGGCCAGGTATCGCCGCGGCTGCTGCTTGCCAAGTATGGCGCGGGCAGCGGCGTGGCCGGATTGGTCGTCGTGCTGCTGCTGGTGGCGATGGCTGCATCGTTGGTCAAACGGCTGTGGAATTTTGTGGTCGATCCCTTCCGCAGCCGCTATCCCGCGCCAGGTCGTTAGGGTTACGCTATGTTGATCAGTCTTGACAATCTGCCCCAATCGACGCGTTTGATCAGCGAGTCCGGTTCCCGGCCCAGCGGCGAGGTGGAAGTAGGCGAGTTGTTGATCGCGGTGAGCGTCATGGCAGCCAACGTGGTCAAGGACATCCGCGAGAATATCCGCAATTTGATCGGCGGGCGGATGCAGCACTATGAGACGTTGATGGAAAAGGCCGTGCAGTCCGCCCTGGATGATTTGGCCGCCAAGGCCAAGGCGCGCGGCTATGACGGGGTGTTGGGCGTGAAGATCTGCCATCCAAACGTGGTAGAGGGCGGAGTCGAGATCGTCGTCTATGGCAATGGCTTTCGCTTCGCCTCCAACCCAGATAACAGTCCAGATAACAGTGATGAACATCACCCGGATCGATCCGCGACGCTCCCCCGCGCGGAGGGTGCATAATACCTCATGACCCGGCGCTTGCGCTTCCTCTGGCTGCTGACAACCCTCTGTGTGGCCGCGGCAGGTGTGTTGACGCCGCGCGCCGCGCTGGCCGCGCCTGCACAGCCCCAAGAATATGTCTACGCCGAATGCAGCCGGGCCGACGCCGCGACGATTGAAGCCGAGATCACGACCATTGCCCACGCCATTTTGACGGAAGCCGAGAGCCACCTGGCGATTGACGCGTTGGTGGCGCGCAAGTGGACGGAAGTGGGCGCGGGGCCGGTGCTGGACGCCGCGGTGGATCGGGCCATCGCACAGGTGCAGGCCGAGGAAAGCTATTGGGAGCGTTTCCTGTCCGGCTGGTCGCCCGACAAGGCCCAAGAACTGGCGGCGCGGGTGGCCGAGGTGGCTTTTGCCGACCCCGCGCTGGCGGCCAAGCTCGACGAACTTTCGACTGTCCTGGCCGCGGCGTTGGTGAGCGAGATGGAGACGTATGCCGCCCGTTCGGCCTCCAGCGCGCTGCTCTGTCTGCAAAGCTATGTGGGGGGCCAGTATTCCGAGACGCTCTACAGTGCATTTGCCCAGAATTTAGAGGCGCAGCTTGGCACAGAATTGGACCTGGACGAAGCCTCTGATGTGACTGTCGCGCCGCTGGCGCTGCACACCAAGAGCATGGCTGGGGTGGGCGTGCTGCTGACGACCGAGATCACACGGCGCTTGGCCCAAGCCATGAGCAAACAACTGCTCCAGCGGATGGCGGGCAAGATTGCCGGTCGTGTCTTGGGGCGCATCGGCTCGTCTGCTGTGCCCTATGTCGGATGGGCGATTGGCATTGGCCTGATTGCGTGGGATCTGTGGGAAGGCGGCAAGGGCGCGCTGCCCCAGATTCGCGATGCGCTGCAAGCCGAGGAGGTGAAGCAGGAGGTCCAAGCGGAGATTGTCGCGGCTGTGCGTGAAGGGCTGTCCGCGGAATCCAGCACGATGGCCGCGGGGCTGGCGGCCACTTTATTGGGCCAGTGGCAGGGCTTTTGCGCCACCAACCGCGATCTTTGTACGCTGGCGGCCAATAATCGTTCCTTTGCGCTGTTGCTCGATACGACGCCGGTCACCCAACTGGACGCGCTGGCCCAGCAGGTGAACTTCTTCCTCTCGACCCTGGGCGCGGAGGCGCTGACCGTGGCGCTGCGCGACGGCACGTTCGAAGCACTGTTGGCGCTGCCCCACGAAGCCAAGACTATCCTGGCGTGGACCCGTTCCCCCGCCACGACTTTGGACTGGGCCAATCTGGCCGGTGACAGCCTGGCCGATGTGGTCGCGTATCAGATCTATCGCGTGATTGACCCGGTCGCGCTCGATAAATTGTCTCTTGCGGCGATCGTAGCAATCGGCGATAATGAGCAAATTCACAAACTACTCAATCTAGCACCTGCTCAACGCGAGACCCTGCTCGCCTTGCCCACGACCGATCTCAAAGCGATCTTAGCGCAAGCAACGGCGGATGAATTGACGTGGCTGGCAGCGTATGCGGCGACCCTGCCGCCCGATGCAGCCGCAGCCCTCTATGCCGATTTGGCTGCGGGCACGACAACTGTGGCGCAACTGCGCCAGCCTCCAGTTGTTGCAGCAGAGCCGACAGAAGGCGCGACGCCAGCCTCCGCCGGGGCGGCTGTTACACAGACCGAGTGGTGGGCACAAGCATGGACAGCGATTGACAAGGTGTTTGATGAGGTGGTGGGTGACAATGGCGTGCTGCCGGCGGCGCTGCTGGTTGTAATTGCATTGGTAGCGGTCGGCGCGGTGCTCTCCATGCGTCGCGACCCGCTGGATGGCGGCGATGCTGCCGATTAGCTTGATCTGCAATGGATCAAGTGTCTGTTTGAACAAAAATCTTCTGTCGAACATGCTGTTCGGCCTTTCGGTGCGAACCGACCAACTTCAGTGGTGAAGGCCGCAGGTCGACGACGACCTCGAACCGTGGAGACAACGCAGCGTAAAAACAACCCCATTTCAGGCGCAAAATCGCCGGGGACTGCGTTGGACCTGAACAAGAGGAAAGAGAGTCGTCATAATGGGACAACGTTTCAAACAACACCCGCTCGACACGCAGCCGGCCCGTTCGCCAGGGGGCCAGATGGAGGGGCTGCCCGCTCCCCAGGGGCTTTACGACCCACGCTTTGAACACGATGCTTGTGGCATCGGCTTTGTCGCCCACATCGAGGGGCGGCGCAGCCACAAGGTCTTGGAGATGGCGCTGGAAGCACTCTGCAATCACGCCCACCGTGGGGCGATGGCAGATGACCGCAAGACCGGCGACGGGGCCGGGGTCTTGACGCAACTGCCCTATGAGTTCTTCAAGCGCGAATTGCAGCGGTTGGGCGTGGAGCCGCCGCCGCCCGGCGATCTGGCAGTGGGCCAACTCTTTTTGTTCCGCCAAGATGAGGCGGATCGGGCACGCGCGCGTGAGATCATCCGCGCGGTCTGCGCCGAGTTCGGTCTGAATGTGCTGACCTTCCGCTCGGTTCCGGTGGTCGAGGACGCGCTAGGCCGCCGCGCTGCAGCCAGCCGTCCGTGGATGGAGCAGGTGATGCTACAGCGCACGCCCACCGCTTGTGAGGCGGGCGACGAGTTCGAGCGCACACTCTACTTGGCGCGCAAGACCATCACCAACCGGGCGCGGGCCGAAGGTATCCAGCGGCTTTATATTGCCAGCCTGAGCAGCCGCACGATCGTCTACAAGGGCTTGGTGCTGGCGCAGGAGTTGACGCACTTTTACCCGGACTTGAGCGATTCCGACTTTAAAACGGCTATCGCCGTGTTCCATCAGCGTTACAGCACAAACACCTTCCCCACATGGGAGCGTGCCCAGCCCTTCCGCTTGATCTGTCACAACGGCGAGATCAACACCATCCAAGGCAACGAGAACTGGATGGCCGCGCGCGAGGCGGATTTGCAGCATCCGGTGTGGGAAGGCAAGACCCACTTGCTCAAGCCTGTGATCGCACAGGGCAGCAGCGACAGTGGGCGGCTCGACAACCAGCTTGAACTGCTGGTGCGCAGCGGGCGCGATGTGCGTCACGCGCTGATGATGATGATTCCTGAAGCGTGGGAACGGCTGCCCGAAGGCGAAGTCAGCCCCGAGCGTCGCGCCTTTTACCAATATCACAGCGCGCTGATCGAGCCGTGGGATGGGCCTGCCGCGGTGACTTATACCGATGGGCGCATCGTCGGCACGATCCTCGACCGCAACGGCCTGCGCCCCGCGCGCTATGTGGTGCTGGACAACGGCTATGTGATCAGCGCCAGCGAAGCCGGGTCGGTCGATTACGACGAGGGACGGGTGATCCGCAAGGGTCGGCTTGGCCCCGGCCAGATTTTCTGTGTGGACACCACGCGCGGCGTCATCATGGACGACGCGGAGGTGACGCACTACTTTGCCACGCGCCGCCCTTATGACCGCTGGGTCGAAGAGAACTTGGTGCGCTTGGACGAGGAGATCGCGCGCGCGGTCGTTGCTGCCATGCAGCAGCCCCCCGCGGCCCCAGAGAACGGCGCGTCCAACGGCGCGCATTCGTCCAATGGCGTTAATGACAGCCTGAATGACGGACTGAATGGGCGCGCAGCCAATCGCACATCGTCCGCCAATGGCAGACAGGCCGATAGCAACCTGGTGAAGCGGCAACTCAGCTTTGGCTTCACCAGTGAAGAGTTTGTCGTGGTGCTGCGCCCGATGATTGCCGAGGGCAAGGAACCGGTCGGCGCGATGGGCGACGATACGCCGCCCGCCAGCATGAGCCAGCTGCCGCGGCCGCTCTTCCACTACTTCAAGCAGCGCTTTGCCGAGGTGACCAACCCGCCCATTGACCCGCTGCGCGAAGAGATGGTGATGAGCCTGCGTATGCTCCTGGGCCAGCGTGCCAATCTCCTAAGCGAGACGCCCGAAGCCACGCGCTTGATCGAGCTACAGTCGCCCATTCTCAAGCCGGAGCAGATGGCGGCGCTGTTGGCCCGGCCCGAACCGGAATTTCGCAGCGTGACGCTCGATGCAGTATGGCAGAAGCCCGAAGCCGCCGCGGGCGAGCTAGACGCCGAGGCCGCGGGCGCGGCCCTGCGCGCGGCAGTGCTGCGGCTGTGTGAAGAGGCCGAGGCCGCGGTGCGCCGCGGCGCGCATCTCTTGGTGATCAGCGATGAGAAGGCCGACCACCACACACTGCCTATCCCTGGCCTGTTGGCGACGGGCGCGGTGCATCACCACCTGATCCGCCGGGGGCTGCGCATGGCTGCCAGCCTGATCTGCGCCAGCGGCGAGCCGCGCGAGGTGCATCACTTCGCCGCGCTGGTAGGCTATGGGGCCAATGCCGTCTATCCATACTTGATCTATGAGACCATCGAAGACATGGTCGCCGAAGGCCGCCACACCGGA
>CAZZNG010000167.1:0-12012 GCA_964655505.1 uncultured Litorilinea sp.
GCGCGGCTGGTATGAGGAGAGCGCGCAAGATCATGAGCGCGACTACTTCCGGCGCTATCTACGCACGGACGGGAGCGATGCCGCGTGGTCGCTGATCGACGCGGCCTTTCGCAGCGTGGCGTTGATTGCAATTGTGCCGCTGCAAGATGTGCTCGGGTTGGGCAGCGAGGCACGCATGAACCTGCCCGGCAGCGCACAGGGCAACTGGACCTGGCGCTATCTGCCCGAACAGTTAAGCCATGCCGTCGCCAAGCGGCTGCGCGAGGCAACGGAGATCTATGGGCGAGACCCGGCCATCTATGAAGGCAAGGGGGAGGAAGCCGGGGGGCAATCGGGCCAGGACGTTAAGGGAGCCGGCGGGCGTCAGCCGGTGAGTGCGTAGCCCTATGTCGAGGTGGTAATGGCACAGTCTACGCGCCGGAATTGGCCTGCCACGCATGTTCCTCCCACGCGCCAGGCAGTTTGGATCTTGGCGATCCTTTTGGTTGCGTCGTTTTTGGCGCGCCTGGTCTTTGTTGAGACGAATGAATTCAGCTACGACGAGACCCACAATTTGATGTTCGGCACGCTGGCAAGCGCGGGGTTTACGCCCTATCGTGAAGTGTTCGTGGGCATTGCGCCCTTTGCGCTGCTCACGGTGCAATGGAGCGCCGAACTGTGGAACGCCAGCGATAATGTTCGGCTGCCGATGGTGCTCTATGGTCTGTTGGGCGTGGCGGCCATCTTCGCCATGACACGCCGTGCCGCGCCGCAGCGCCCGCTGCTGGCCGCGGCAGTAGCCACGCTGCTTTTCTCGTTCAACCCGCTCTTTTTTGCGGCTTCGACGACGATCAACCTGGAGGCCGCGGCATTGGCCTTTGGGCTGCTGGCAGTCTGGGCCATGCCCCAAGGCCCCACCCGCCATGCTTGGGGGTGGATTGGGGCTGCAGGTGTGCTGTTCGGCTTGAGCCTGGGCATCAAGGTGCTGGTTCCTTTTGTTCCGGGCGTGATCCTGCTGCAAATGCTCGTCTATCTACAACGGACAGGTTGGCTGGACACATCGTTAGGCATATCGAGCGCAGCCGCATCCTGGCCCAAGTGGCTGCCGCGCCTGGTCCGCATCGGGCTGATTTGGTTGGCCGGTCTGCTGCTGGTCGGGCTGCTCTTTGCGCTGGCCTATGACCCGCGGCTGGTCTATGAGCAAGCCGTTGCATTCCGGCTCGATCTGCGTGCCGTGACCCTGGCCCATGCAGACAGCGGGATCGACGTGACCGAAGCATTGACCTGGCGCGATGGGGTGCAATTCGTGCCGTTGGTGCTGGGCGCGCTGGCTGCTGTGCCTGTGCTGCGCCGCCAACGGCCCCATGTGCTGCTCGTTTGGGGCGCGTGGCTGCTGCTCAGCCTGGTTTTTGTGGGCATCCATGTGCCGCTGCGCCCGCGCCATCTGGTGACCGTGCTGCCCGCGCTGGCGGTTTTGAGCGGCATTGGCGTGGCAAGCGGGTGGCAATTGCTTGCGCCGCGCCAGTGGGCACGGGCCGCGCTGGCCGCGCTGGCTCTGCTCACCATCGGCAGCAGCATGGCGCTGGCGGCCAGCCAAGCGCGCATCGAGGAGTTCACCGACGAGCACCCGACGCGCGCCGCGGTCATCAACTATATTCAGCAGACGACCGCGCCGGACGATTGCATTGTCGCCAAAGAGAACCGGCTGCACTTTTTGAGCGGGCGGCTCTCGACGCCTTATCTGTCGGAAGTCTCGACCGCGCGGCTCTTTAGCGGCCTGCTTAACAGCGCGTCGATCATGGCCGATGTGGATCGGCATGATTGCGCGGCGCTGGTCTATGACGAGAACCTCGAAGAGCTTGCCCCCGGTTTGCGTCAACGCGCGGGCGACTACTATGCGCTGCAGTTGGTCTTTAGCGACCCGGCGGACGATGAGTCGCTTTGGGTCTATGCTGTGCCGCGCAACAGCGCCACGCCGCCGCAGCAGCCGCTCGATGTGGGCTTTTATGGGGCGAATGGCCGCGAGATCGCGCTGCGCGGCTTTGATCTGCTGCCGCAGTCGCCCCCTTCAGATGTGGTTGAGTCGGAACAGACAGGGCAAGCACAAGCGGCCCCGATGCGACAGGTGGGCCAGGGCGAAGTGCTCTATCTTTCAACCTACTGGCAAACGGTGACCCAACCCAGCACCGACTATCGCATGTTTGTGCATCTGATCGACGCCGGAGGCAACTTGGCGCTGGCCGCGGATCATTTTCCTTTCGAGTTGGACCCGGATGCACAGATCACCGACATTCAACTGCACCCGGCCTATACCGGCGCGGGCGGCAACGCCCTCCCGGCCAACTACCCCAACGCGGGAATGATCCCGACTCACCTGTGGCAGCCGTCGACCACGCTCAAGGAGACGATTGCGCTGTCTCTGGACCTGTCCCCCGGAACCTACACCCTCCAAATCGGTTGGTTTGACCCGGTTAGCGGCGTGCGGCTCGACCTGAACGACGCGCAGCCGGGCGGCATTGAGAATCAGGTCGTCTTGGCGACCTTTGAAGTGATCGCTCCCAAGTGATAGCTCCATGACCCGACGAACCCCAACACAATCAACGCAACAGACTGCGCGACAGACTGCGCGACAGTTCACGGTGCAGATGCCATGCGCATAGGTCTGGAACAGGGCGCGCCTGCTGCGGCTGTGCGCTGGAGTGCGCTGCGGCTGCCGCTGCTGGCGGGCGCGCTGATCGTGGCCCATCTGCTCATTTGGCTGGGCGGCTTTGGCCTGGCCGCGACTTTGGGCGTGCTGCTCTTAACCGCTGTCGTGCCGGGTGTGCTGCTGGCCGGGCTGATCTTGCAGCGCGCCTGGCCGTCATCGCTCGAATTTGCTCTCTACAGCGCGGGGGCAGGCATCACTGTCCTGCTCTATACAAGCCTGCTGCTGACCCTATGGCCCGGCGGCGTGGCCGCGCACTGGGCCATCCTCGGCTTTGACGGCGTGAACCTGCTCTTGGCCGCGGCCTGGTGGCTGCGCGGTCGCCACGAAGCACCCCACCCCGCGCCACAGGCACAGGACGCGCCGGATCGCCAAGCGTGGCCCGTGCTTGCGCTGATGAGCGTGCTGCTGGTGGCCGCGCTGCTGCGCCTGCCGGGGCTGGGCTATTCAGACTTTCAGGGCGACGAGGCGCGCGCCATGCTGCGCGCGGCCGAGGCGATCCAGGGCTATGAGAGCGCGCTGATGATTCACAAAAAGGGGCCGGTGGAAATCCTGATCCCCATGACGCTGCACGCCATCCAGACGCGCATCGTCGAGGCGCAGGCACGCCTGCCCTTTGCCCTGGCGAACTTGGTGGGGATTGCCGCCATCTTTGTCCTAGGGCGGCGCATGTTCGGGCTGGTGGCAGGCTGGAGCGCGGCCATGATCCTGGCGCTGGACGGCTATTTGATCGGCTTTGCGCGCATTGTGCAATATCAGAGCGTCGTCTTTTGCATGTCCGCGCTGGTCTTGCTGGTGCTGTGGCGCATGGCGCAGACACGCACCGCGCACCAGAGCCACTTCTGGCTGGCGGGATTGCTCTTTGCCACCGGCTTCATGGCCCACTATGAAGCGCTTTGGGTCATTATCCCCGGTGGGTTCCTGCTCTGGCGGATCGGGCGCAGCGTGGGCTGGCGCAAGCTCATGGGCGCGGCCGCGCTGCCGCTGACGGGCACGGCGCTCCTGCTCGCGGCCTACTATGTGCCCTTTATGCTGGATGAGCGCTTCACCCGCACCGCGGACGACCTGCTGGGCAACCGGCTCGGCGTGCGCGATGCAAGCCGCCTCTCCTACAACAACCTGCCCGATTTCTTTGCGCGCACGCTGATCTATGACTCGTCTTATCAGTTCTTCTTGCTGATTGGGCTGACCGTGGCCGCGCAGGCGCTGACGCTACGGCGACACCTGGCGGCGTGGGCCGCCTGGTTGATCAGCGGCTTGACCATTGCGGGGCTGTTGGCGACCTTTTTGGTCGATCCCGGCTGGCTGCGCCCTGGCGGGCTGCGGCTCACCTGGACCTTCTTTGCGCTGGCAGTGGGCGTGGTCATCGGCCTGCCCCGGCTTGACCCGGCGCGGCGCACCGTTTGGCTCTGGTTTGGCGTGCCCATGGTGCTGTCGCTCTTCTTCGTCGCCAAGCCCAACAGCCATGTTTACGGCTTCTTCTCTGGCTGGGCGCTGGTGGCCGCGAGCGCGGTGGAGGATGGCTGGCGTCTGCTGCGCGGCCGTATGAGCCTGGCGCGGGCGCGTTGGGTGACGATTCCGCTGGCAGTGCTGCTGGTGGCGCTCTTCGCCAACTATGCGGCGCGCCTCTTTTTGGATCAGCGCGAGGTGCTGCGTACTTGGGAAACCAATGCACCGGCGGGCTACTGGACACCGTTCGACACGCCCGGCAGCCACTCGCTCTTTGGCTTTCCCCATAAAAACGGCTGGAAGGTGATCGGCGCGCTCTATGCCGACGGCACGCTTGACGCGCCCTTTGACACCAGTGAAACCTCGCGCATTGCGGACTGGTATGGCCGCGGCCTTGCCTACTGCCCGCCGGACAACGCCTATTACATGATCCCCACTTTGCTCAAGCCCGACGCCAAAAGCCGCGCAAACCAGGCCAGATTGATCGACGAGCTGACGGCGCGGGGCTATCAAGAGATGGGCGTGGTGACCGTGGGAGGCGATCCACGGCTGCGCCTCTTTACGACTCAGCCGGTGACAGGCCCTATCCGCACCTTTGACGAGGCAGATTATCGATCTTACTTCGATCAGGTCTTGGCAACGCCCCACTTTGCCAAGAGCGGTCCGGCCATCAACCTGGAACCCGATGTAGCGGTCGATTATCGCCTGGGCGATGCGCTCCGGCTGCGCGGCTACAGCGTGACGCCTGGCCCCCTGCACGCGGGCGATACGCTGCGCCTGCACCTCTTTTGGGAGGCGACAGCGCCTATCGACGAGGAGTACACCGTCTTTGTGCAGTTGATCGACCTGGAGACGCTGCACAAGGCCGCGCAGCGCGACAGCGAACCGGGCTGCACCAAGTATTCCACCGACGAATGGCGCACAGGTGAAATGAACCTGGACCCGTATACCCTCACGATTCTGCCGGATACGCCACCGGGCCGCTATACGCTGCTGGTGGGCATGTACGATGATGAAAGCGAACGGCTGCCGGTCTTTGCCGGCGACGGCAGCATGATCGGCGACGCCATCCCCCTGCACACGGTCGAGGTGCACACGGTCGAGGTGCAGGCTCCGTGAGTGATTCCCCGCGCGGCGCGTGGCGGCGGGTTGCGCTGCTGGTGACGGGCGGCGCGGCTGCGCTGCTGGCTTTCGGCCTCTTTTCCATGACTGTCCACAACCGCGCCCACAACGAGCAGATGTATGTGGCCGCGGCTTATTTGTTGACCCAGGGAGAGCGGCTGTATGAGGACTTTGCCTTTGTGCAGATGCCCTACAGCCCGCTGGTCTATGCGCTGGTCTACGGCGTGAGCGGCGGCGGCTACTATCTGCTCAAGGCCAAGTTGGTCAACTTCCTGTGGATGGCGCTGGCCGCGGGGCTGCTCTTTGTGCGCGGGCGGCGCGCGGCAAATGACACGCTCATGGCGCTGATTTTGCTCGTCTTCTACTTTGCCAATTACTATCTACTGCGCGCGGCCATCGAAGCGTCTAACTATGCCATGCCGATTGCGCTGGCGCTGCTGGCCTATTGGCTGTGGCTGCGCGGCGCGGAGGGGCGCATGAATTACCCCCTGGCCGCGGGGCTGGCCGGGTTGGCGCTGGCGGGCGCGGTCGGGGCCAAGCTGTACTATGCGACGTTGGCGCTGCCCTTTGGCGTGGCGCTGCTGATCTACCCGCGGGGCTTGTCCCTGCGCCGCCGCTTAAGCGATGGGCTGCTGCCGCTGGCCGCGGGCGGCGTGATCGGGCTGCTGCCCGTGCTGCGCTATGCGCTGCGCGATTGGACGAATTTTGCGTTCAACAACCTGGGCTATCACCTGGTCAACGCGCAGTGGCGCGTGCAAAACGGCTTCCAGGATACGCTGGGCCTCAAGCTCGACACCGCGCGCGATCTGCTGGCGAATCCCAACTTCTTGGCGTGGGAGATGTGGCTGGCGGCTGCGCTGCTGATCCTGTGGCGCGGTCGTCGATGGGGCTGGCCCGCGCCGGGCGTACTGTTGGGCGGGCTGGCGGCTGTGACTGCGCTGGTGACGGCCTTTACGCCGACGCCGCTCTTTCCGCAGTATTTCGCCATGCCTGTGCCCTTTTTCCTGGTGTGGATGGCCGAACTCTATGGCGAAGCAGAGCAACCGGCGCGCGGGCTGCTGGTGCGGCTGGCGCTGATCGCCGCGATCTTTGCCATCTTGCCCGTTTGGCCGCGCCACACAGCCACCTGGGCGCGCTTCTTCGCGGCGGATGATCCGTGGTCGGGCATGGCGAGCGTGGCGGAGAGCCACGCCATTCGCCGCGCCATTGACCAACAAATGGGCGAAGCGAGTGTGCAGGCGCAAGCCGCGCCGCCCAAGTTGGCAACCCTGTCGCCCATCCTGGCGCTGGAGAGCCAAATGGGGTTCTATCCCGAACTGGCGACCGGCTCCTTTTTGCTGCGCGTGGGCGATCTGCTGACCGAGGCGGAGCGTGCCCGCTATGTGGCCGCGTCGCCGTCTACGCTGGCCGCGGTGTTGGCCGCGGACCCACCAGCCGCGATCTTGATCGGCGACGAGGGCGACGCGGAGACGCCGCTGCGCCAGTTCGCCGAGGAGCAGGGCTATTTCCGCGCCGACCTGGAACTGACCTCTGGCGAGTTGTGGCTGCGCCCGCATTAAGGGGTGATCTTCCCAGAAGATAGCCCGCGATACAAGACGAATGTTCACTTTTGGACTTATGACTTTGACTCAACGGTTTTTCCGGCGTGACCTGGCGTTGATCCTGCTGTTGGCCTTGATCGCCCACGCCGTTCTTCTAGCGCCGTCGCCGATCCTGCTGGGTGGGCTGGCTGCGCTGCTGCTGACGGGCGTGCTGCCCGGCTATCTGCTGGTGGAGTGGCTGGTGGGTGGCAACCGGCATGGGCCGCTGGACGCGTGGGAGCGCAGCCTCTATACCGCGGGGGCAGGCGCTTGTCTCATCGTCATGGTCATGCTGCTGCTTTCGTACCTGCCGGGGCCGATCACGCGCGTACAGACGCTGCTGGCCTTCGACGGGGTGATCCTTCTGCTGATCTTGGCGCTGGCCTGGCGCGGGGACGCGCCGGGGGCTGTGTCTGATACCGTGTCTGATGCTGTGTCTGATGCCGGATCTGATTCTGTGCCAGACCCGGCATGGCTCCCTGTGTGGCAGGGGGTGGGGCGAGGCTGGTTCATCGCGGGGCTGCTGTCGCTGGCGCTGGTCGGCGGCTTCATGCGCCTGCCCAACCTGGGCTATTCCGAATTTCAGGGCGACGAGACGCGCGCGCTGCTGCGCACAGCCGAGGCGATCCAAGGCTATGGTGATGCGCTGATGACCCACAAGAAGGGGCCAGGCGAGATTCTGCTGCCGGGTTCGCTCTATGTGCTGGTGGGACAGATCCATGAGGCCGCCGCGCGCCTGCCCTTTACCCTGCTCAACCTGACCGGGCTGTTCGCCATTTATCTGCTGGGCTGGCGGCTCTTTGGGCCGGTGGCAGGGTGGAGCGCGGCCATGATCCTGGCGCTGGACGGCTACTTCATCGGCTTTGCGCGCATTGTGCAGTATCAGAGCATGGTCTTTTGCCTGGTGGTCTTGACCGTGTTGGCGCTCTACCGGCTGACGCGCACCCAGCAAGGGCTGGTTCGCTATCTGACGCTGGCGGCTATCTTCCTGGGTACAGGGCTGCTGGCCCACTATGAGGCCGCGCTGGCCACGCTGCCCGCGCTCTATCTGCTCTATCGTATTTGGCGCGGCGGCGTCGAGTTGGGGCGGCTGGCGCGGGCGATGATCGTGCCGGTGCTGGTGGGCGCGGCCATCCTTGTGGCCTTCTATGTGCCTTTTGTGCTCCATCCGGCCTTTGCTGTCACCTATGCCTACATCACCGTCAACCGCATCGGCGGCGAGTTTCCCTATAACAGGCTGGCCGACTTTTTCGAGCGGTCCGCGCTCTACAGCACGACCTATTATCTGGTGTTGATGATCGCGCTGACCGTGGCAGGCTTGATCCGCATCTACCGGCGCAACCTGCCAAGCCTGTGGGCGTGGATCGCCAGCGCGCTGCTGGTGGCGGGCGTGGCGTTGAGCTTTGTACGCCCGTCCTGGCTGATCGTGGGCGGCCACGACCATACGTGGGCCTTCTTTGCGCTGACGCTCGCAGCCGCCTGGTTCATGCCCCATTTCCCCCCTGAGGAGCGGCTGGTCTGGCTCTGGTTCGGCGCGCCCATGATCTTTATGCTCTTCTTTACCCTCACACCCAATACGCATGTCTACGGCTTTATCATTGCCTGGTCGCTGGTGGTGGGCAGCGTGGTCGAGGCGGGCTATCGCGGTCTGGCGCGGCGTTGGGGAGCAAGGCCGGTGCGTAGGCTGGGGCTGGGGCTGGCTTCGATCTTGCTGCTGGTCTTTGGCAACTATGCCACTTGGTACTTTGTCATGACCGACCTAGAAGTGCTGCGCAACTGGCGCACGCTGCGCCCGGCGGGCTACTGGGTTCCCTATTCGATGCCCACCAACATGTCGATCTTCGGCTTTCCGCTGACCAACGGCTGGAAGGCCATTGGCGTGCTCTACGCCGATGGCGTGCTGGACGCGCCCTTTAAGCTGCACGGCAAGGAGCCAGTGGCCGACTGGTACACGCGCGGCCTTGGCCCATGCGAGCGCGACCATGTGTATTACCTGTGGCATGAGTCGGTCGAGCCGATGGAACAGGGTTACAATACAGTCGTGCGCCAGCAGATCGAGGAGGCCGGTTATCAACTCTTTGGCGAGGTGACGGTCAACGCCGCGCCGCGCATGGCAATCTACAAGATGAGCAGCACGCCCTTGACGCCCCAGGCCTTTGCGCTGGAGGCGTATGCAGAACGCTTTGACCGTGAATTTTCCGGCCCGATCTTTGAAGAGGACGGGCCGACCGCCGCGCCGCGCGTCGAGCACCCGCTCGACTTTCGCTTTGGCGAATCGATCCAACTGCTCGGCTACCGGCTGGAAGGGCAGGACAACACGCCCGGCGGCGGCGTATGGCTCACCCTCTATTGGCAGGCTGTCACGCCTATGGCGCTCGACTACAGCGTCTTTACCCAAGTGCTCGACCGCAGCGACAATTACAAAGCAGGCCAGCGCGACGGCGAGCCAGGCTGCAACCTCTTTCCCACTAGCACCTGGCGACCCGGCGTGACCGTGGCCGACCGCTACTATATTGAGTTGGCCGAGGACGCGCGCCCCGGAACCTATACGCTGCTGATCGGCATGTATGACCGCGAAACGGGCGAACGGCTCGACATCTTCACGCCCGCGGGCGACCTTGTGGGCGACGCGCTTGGGATCGACGAAGTGCGGATTGCGCAGCCGTGAACACGCCGCGTGCGCGGCTGTGGGCAGCCGCACTCTTGTTAGCCCTTTGTATTGTCCTGCCACGCGCCCCCGCGCTGGGCCGCTTTGTCACGGCTGACGAGCACGCTTGGCTGGCGCGCAGCGGCAACTTCTACTATGCGCTGGCCCACCGCGATTGGGCCGGAACTTTCCAGCGCCACCATCCGGGCGTGACCGTGACCTGGGCCGGGCTGGCAGGCTATCTGCTCACCTATCCGGGCTATGCCGCGGACGCGCCGGGGCAGTTCGGCTGGCTGACCGAGGAGGTAGAGCCTTTCCTGCGCGCCCGCGGGCACGACCCGCTTGAGGTGTTGGCCGCGGGCCGCGGCGTGGTTGTGGCGATCATCACCCTGGCGCTGCTGGCTTCGTTCGGCTTTGCGCGGCGCTTGTTGGGGCTGGCCGCGGCGCTGCTTGGCGTGGGGTTGATTGGGCTGGCCCCTTTTCACATCGCCCATTCGCGCCTGCTGCACCTCGACGGGCTGATGAGTTCGTTGATGCTGCTGTCGCTGCTGGCCTGGCTCGATTATCTGGTGAACCCTCGTTGGCGAGCGTTGACAGTGGCGGCTGTGGCCGCGGGGCTGGCCTGGCTGACGCGCTCGCCCGCGCTCTTTCTGCTGCCCTGGTTGGGCCTGGTCACGCTAATCTTTCCCGCCCGCACGCTCACCTGGCAAACGCGGCTCAGGGGGTTATTGATCGGCGGGTTGGGCGGGCTGGCGGTTTTTGTGCTGATCTGGCCTGCCATGTGGGTCGATCCGGTTGGCAGCTTGCGCCAAGTGCTAACCGCCGCGGGCGACTATGCCGCGGAGGGCCACCTCAAGCCCACCTTCTTCAACGGCGGCATCTACGCGGGCGATCCGGGCTTCTGGTTCTACCCCATCACCTATCTATGGCGCAGCACCCCCGTCACCTGGATCGGGCTGTTCTTGGCGCTGGTGGGCGCGATCACCCGTTGGCCGCCGCTGGACGATGGACGCGCCCGCCGCGTGACGCTGACGCTGCTGCTCTATGCCCTGGCCTTCATGCTCTTTATGAACATCGGGGCCAAGAAGTTCGACCGCTATGTGCTGCCTAGCCATGTGGCGCTGGAGATGGTTGCGGGCGTGGGGTGGGCCGCGGCGCTGGGCGGGCTGGCGCGTCGCGTGCCCGCGTCTGCTCTGCGCTATGCAAGCCTGGCCCTGGGCGCGCTCACCTTGGCGGCACAGGCGCTCTTGGCGCTGCCCACTTACCCTTACTACCTCACCTATTACAATCCCCTGCTGGGCGGCAGCAAGCGCGCGCCGGAAGTGATGATGATCGGCTGGGGCGAGGGCGCGGATGTGGCCGGGCGCTACCTCGACGCCAAGACGGACGCAGCCGATCTGCGCGTGGCGTCGGGCTATACCAACGGGCCGCTCTCCTATTTCTTCCGCGGCACGACGCTGCCCCTTACCTTTTGGCATGACGCGGACTATGCCGCGGTCTTTATCCAAGACCGGCAGCGCCAACTGCCCTCGCGCCGCTCCGCGGCCTATTTCCAGCGGCTGACGCCCGAATACGTGGTCAGGCTCGACGGCATCGACTACGCCCATGTGTATGATCTACGCGACGCGCCCTTGCCCGACTATGTGACCGACTTTGCGACTGACCGCGGCAGCGCGATCCGCTTGGTCACGTTCCAACTGCCCGCGGCCACGATCCAGCCGGGCGAAACCGTGCGCGCCATCTTCTACCTGGTCAACCTTGCGCCCATCGACACCAATCTCAATGTGCTGGTGCGCGTGGTGGGGCCGGGCGATGTGGAGATCGCGCGCGCCGAGGGCTGGCCCTGGGGCGCGGCGACAAGCGGCTGGCAGCAGGGCGTGGTCTGGCCCGATGGGCATGACTTGACGATCCCGCTCGACACGCCGCCGGGTTATTACCGCGTCGAACTGGGCTTCTATGACCCGGCCACCCAGGAATTGCTGCCCGCGGTGCAGACCGCGACGGGCGCGCCCCTGGGCGATCTGGTCACGGTGGATGCGCTGCAAGTGGGCGAACTGCCCGATGCGTACGGTCAAACGCTGACGCCGCCGGTCTTGTTTGGCGACGATCTGGCGCTGCAAGGCGTGGACTGGCAGCAGGCCGATGGCACGTCGCTTGCACCCGGCGCGGCGATCACGGCGGGCACATCCATCGAGGTGGCGCTGACTTGGCAAGCGCAGGATTGGATCGACACAAGCTATACCGCGTTCGTGCATTGGGTGGGGCCAGATGGGACACTGGCCGCGCAGATGGACAAGCCGCCGCTGGACGGCTTTCTGCCCACCAACACCTGGGCGCCCAATCAGCGTGTGCGCGATACGTTCACCTTGACGCTGCCGCCCGCCGCGGCGGCGGGTGACTATACGCTTTACACCGGCTTCTATCACCTCATTGAAGGCGCGGAGGGAAACAGCGCGGTGCGTCTGCCGGTGACGCAGGGCGCCGAGCCGTTGGGGGACGCGTTCCGCTTGGGGACGCTGCACGTTCGCTGA
>CAZZNG010000168.1:0-9390 GCA_964655505.1 uncultured Litorilinea sp.
GTCATAACGTTGTCATAACTTTTACATAGCTGCTGTGGCGACCCATGCGGTCGCCACGCCTATATCCTCGCCAAGAAACGAAACGAGACAGCCTGTATGACCTTGGTTACCATTATTGGACGGGGCCATTCCGGCACGCGTGCCATCTCCCACACGCTGTATGCCAGCGGCGTCTATATGGGCGCAACCATCAACCGCTCTGGCGACCTGGTTCCGCCCCAGGCCATGTATGACGCCTGCCGGGTGATGGCGCGCTACGTGGAATGGAAAGGGGATCTCGAATGGGACTTCTCCCAACTGCACACCATACCCATTCCCGACGAGTTCGCCGAATTGATTCACACCTACTTAAAAAGTGTGCTGGAAGAACATGACAAAGACCCCAATGCGCTGGTCGGCTGGAAGATTCCGGAAACGACGCTGGTGTTTCCGTGGATTGTGCGCATGTTCCCGGATGCCAAGTATATCTTCTGGGTGCGCGACCCGCGTGATTGTGTACTCAACCGCCACATCACCGACGACCTGCGTACCTTTGGCATCGACTACCCGCCAACGGACGACATCCGGCTGCGCCGCGCTATCTCCTGGAAATACCAGGTCGAACTGGTCAAGGCCACGCCGCGCCCGGCCAACTGGATCGAGGTGCGTTTCGAGGACTTCATCCTGCGCCAAGAGGAGACGCTCGCCAAGTTGGAGGATTATCTGGGCATCCCGCTTGGGCGCATCATCGTGCGCCCGGACGCGGTCGCGCGCTATCGCCACGACACGGAACAACACGATTTCGACTTTTTTGCACCCGAATTAGCACGCTTTGGCTATGTCTAGACCCAACATTCTCTTGGTCCACGCCGACCAGCTGCGCTATGACTGCCTGGGCGTGGCCGGGCATCCCTTCGTGCAGACGCCGCACCTCGACCGGCTCGCGGCCGATGGCGTTTATTTCAGCCACGCCTTCACGCCTATCCCCGTCTGCACACCCGCGCGCGCCTCCATGCTGACCGGCACATGGCCCGCGCAGCATGGCTTTCTTGCCAATGCCGGGACTGAACTGTCGCCGCCTGGCGCGCTGACGCTGCCAACCTTCACCGGTCTACTCCACGACGCAGGCTATTTCGTGGGGCATGTGGGCAAGTGGCATGTGCATCCAACGCTGCCGCCCAGCGCCTTTGGCTGTGATGTTTGGGTGCCGGAGCGGGGCTATATGGCTTGGCGCAACAGCCAGGGCTTGCCGCCTAAACCCTTCACCAACGGCTTTTTTGGCGAGACAGACCCGCACATCACCCCTGATCAATCAGCCCTGGCCTGGGGCGCGGATCAGACCATCGAATTGCTGGGTCGCGTGGCCCAGGCGGGACGGCCCTTCTTCCTGCGCTGGGACCCCTCGGAGCCGCACCTGCCCAATATCGTGCCCGAACCTTACGCGTCGCTCTATGACCCGGCGCGCATCGAGCCGTGGCCCTCTTTCGCCGATTCGCTGGCCGATAAGCCCTACATCCAGCGTAAACAGCGCCAGACCTGGGGCATCGCTGATTGGGGCTGGGACAAGTGGGCGCCCATCGTCGCCCGCTACTTGGGCGAGATCACCCTGCTCGACCACCAGGTGGGCCGACTCCTTGCCGCGCTGGATCAGTTTGGATTAAGCGACAATACGCTGGTCATCTTCAGCGCGGATCACGGCGACCTCTGCGGCGGGCACGGTCTAATTGACAAGCACTATGTCATGTACGATGAGTTGGTGCGCGTGCCGTTGATCCTGCGTTGGCCCGCGGGCTTGCGGGGTGGGCAACGCAGCGATGCTTTTGTCTCCGCGGGTATCGACCTGGCGGCTACCCTGGTCGCGGTGGCCGAGGTCGACCCGCCGCCTACCTTTGCCGGGGTAGATCTGCGCCAGGAACTGCAATCGCCCAGCCGTGAGGACATCTACACCGTCTATTACGGCAACCAGATGGGGCTTTACTCGCAGCGCATGGTGCGCGACCGGCAATGGAAATATGTCTGGAACGCGACCGCGGAGGATGAACTGTATGACTTGGCGGCTGACCCTGCGGAGATCGTTAACCTCGCCGGACAGCCTGCCGCCCAACCTGCCCTGCAGCGCATGCGCGGCCGGTTGCTCGACTGGCTGGTCCAGACCAAAGACCCGATTCTCAATCAGTGGACGAGGCGGCAACTCGTCTCCTAGCAATCTTTCTTGCTCGCGCACGATGCGCGCCTAGCTGCAAAGGAACCTACTATGAAACTCGGTGCAAATTCCGTCCTTTTCGGCGGGCATGACATGGAAACCGCCTTTAAGTACATTGCCCTCTCCGGCTATGACGGCATCGAACTTTCGGCCATTGACGGCATGAGCGAACACCTTGTGCTCGACCGGTGGCAGGAACTCGCGCCCACCATCAAGCAACTGGCCCAGACATACAGTCTGGAACTGCTTGCCATGGAGCAGCCCTCGCGCGACCCCGGCAAGATGGAACTTGCCATGCAGGCCGCGGCCGAACTTGGCATCCCCATCATCAACTGCGGGCCAGGCGGCAAGACCGACGAACCGGGCAGCCTGGAGCAGACCATCAACGAACTGGGCGAACTGACCAAGATGGCCGAGAAATACGGTGTCACCCTCTGCGTCAAGGCGCATGTGGGCGCGAGCGTCTACAACACGCCGACCACGCTCAAGGTCATGGACGCGATCACCTCGCCCAATTTCGGCATTGACATGGACCCTTCCCACATCTACCGCGCCAATGAGGATCCGGTTGAGGCCATCGCCGCGGTCATTTCACGCGTCAAGCATGTGCACATTCGTGACTGCAAGGGCCGCCAGCAAGGTCCGGGTAAGCCTGAAATGCAGGCCAATGGCCGCGGCGACATCGACCTGGTCGGCTACATTCGTGTCTTGCATGAGCATGGCTACACCGGGCCGCTTAACCTAGAGGTTATCGGCGCGAAGGAGTACGACGTGACCCAATGCGCCATCATTGCCGCGGAATCGCGCGGCCACATGCAAGCCTGCTTGCAGGCCTGCGGCGCACGCTAACAAGGGCATGACCGACACGGGCCGGGAACCTCCCGGCCCTTCCTCGTTCTAGCACAGACCCCCAGTGGCTACGCGGCCGCTGCGTTTGTACGCGCGGATGCTATCTTGCGCCACCGGCGCGGAACAATTATGATGGCAATGGTGGCGCGCTGCATCTGGTCGAGTCCAAGCTTCGCCTTGCGCCGCCTATCTCCTGCCATTCTATCCTCCCCTTCTAACCACCGACGGAACTTGATGTCCGTATAAGGAGTGCTATCGTGGCAAGCAAAGAGGCTTTGGCAAATTTGTCCATCCTCCAATATTTAAGCGAATCCGGCACAGGCGAACCCAGCGACGAGCGCAGCATCTACCGCGCGATTGGCGTCGAGCCGGTAATCAACTGCCGGGGTACATTCACCATTATCGGCGGCTCGGTAGAACGGCCCGAAGCGCTGGCCGCGTACAAGGAAGCGTCGCGCCATTTTGTGCAATACGATGAACTGGCCGAAGGCGTGGGGCGGCGGCTGGCCGAAATCACCGGCGCAGAGTGGGGTATGATCACGGATGGCTGCGCCGCGGGGCTTAAGCATGTGACTGCCGCGTGCGTCACCGGCGGCAACCCCGAAAAGTTGATTCGCATCCCCGACCTGACGGGCTTCGACAAAACGCAGGTCATCGCGCCGACCTATTCACGCAACGCCTATGACCATGCTGTGCGCAACATCGGCGTCGAGATGGTGATGGTGGACACACCGGAAGAACTGGCCCGCGCCATCAACGCCAAGACAGCCATGATCTACCTGACCGCTGGCCGCGGTTCTCAAAAGGGGCAGCCGCTTTCTCTGGAGGCCATTGTCGAAATTGCCAAACCTGCCGGTGTCCCGGTGCTGATCGACGCGGCCGCCGAAGACCTCACCATCCCCTGTATCCACCTGGAACGGGGAGCCGATGTCGTGGCCTATAGCGGCGGCAAAGCCATCTGTGGGCCGCAAGGCGCGGGGCTGCTGCTGGGCAACAAGCAGATTCTCATGGCAGCATGGCAGGCTAGCTCGCCACACCACGGGCCAAACCGCGACAACAAGGTCAGCCGCGAGGAGATCATGGCAATGCTCGCCGCGGTCGAGGCTTGGGTGACGCGTGACCATGCCGCAGAGTGGCAGACTTGGCTGGCCCGGCTCGACCACATCGCGCAGCGGGCGGAGCAGGTCGACGGGGTGACGACGCGCGTCGAGGAACCCGCGGGGCTGTCCAACCATTCGCCGACGCTGGTGATCAGCTGGGACCCGGCGACGCTGCACATCACTGGCGAACAGGTGGCCGAGGATTTTGCGCGCAACAAGCCGCGCATCGCAGTGGGCAGCGGCGACACGGACGAGCAGGCCGCCATCCGTATCACGCCCAGCCAAATGCAGCCGGGCAACGAAGAAGTGGTTGCCGAGCGTGTCTATAATATTCTGAACGAGGCGCGCAACCGCCAGCCGGTTCAAATGGCCCCTGCCGCGGTGGACATCAGCGGCCATTGGGATCTCACGGTTGAATATTTCACCAGCACCAGCCACCATAAGCTCTTTCTCCAGCAGGAAGGCAACTGGATCGAAGGCGCGCATCAGAGCGATTTTTCGACCCAGGAGATCATGGGCACGGTCGAGGGAGATCGAGTCAAACTGCGCAGCCAGGTTAGCCAGCCGGGGGATCGCATTCCCTTCCTCTTTTCGGGCCAAGTGTCAGGCGACAGCATGGCGGGCACGATCCATCTTGGGGAGTATCTGACAGCCCAATTCACAGCCACGCGCACCACCTATCAGAAGCTGCGTAAACCTTTTATGATTCCGGGCGGGCCGCCCCTGGCGACCTAGTCGCTCATATCACTTCTATACAGAGCGCCTACCCGCGGCAAAACCAAGCAAGAACAGGAGAGGAGATCCGATGGATTGGGAAATCAAGAAGCGCGGCCGCGTGACCTACTACCGCAAGAAGACCAACCATGTCTTTTCAGACCTTGTGGTCGAAGAACTGGACAACGGTGACCTCAAGATCCGTTTCGTCGGCATGACCGGCGCGATCGCGGCTTCCAGAGAACTGGGCCTTGACGAGATCGCCAAGATGCAGCCGGAAAAAGAGATCCCGCGCATCTTTGACACCTGGGAAATGTACCTGCGCGAAGCAGGCATTTGCCAGTCGTTGGCCGAGGTGGATTTTCTGGAAGTCCACGCCTTTGGCGCTGCGCCCAAAGCGCCCCATATGCTGGTCGACCCCGAAGGGTATGCCGCGGAAAAGAGCCGCATCCGCAAGGAATACGCCGAGGCTTACGCCAACTACTGGCAGCAAAAGATGCCGGATAACGGCCTGCCCGTGCGCTTCACCGTTTATCTGGAAGAACTGCCCGACAAGGATGCCAGCTATGAGTTTGGCGCGGTCGGCCTCTTGCAGCGGGCAAAATGAATGCGCGGCGCGGGGCTGCTATCCCATTCGTCGCCACCTACGCGATTAAACAGTTGTTGTCATGATGGCATGTTGCGGGAGCGTATGCCGAACAAGATGCGCTCCCGCAATGCGCTGTGGATAGTATCATTCAGTATTATTTCCTGACTGATGGCGTCTTCCCCGCTTGATCACTTGCGGCGATTGGGAGGCAACTTTCTCTGCACGGGATAGGCCACCAGACGCGCGCGGTGGTCCCTTGATCGAGACCCGCACTTTCAAGCGTGACGTGCCCGCCATAGAACTGGACAATCGATTGGACCAGCGGCAAGCCGAGCCCCACTCCAGCCGTGCTCCGGCCGCGCCCTTTATCGCTGCGGTAAAAGCGTTCAAAGACATGGGGAAGATCCTGCGCCGCGATGCCGTGCCCTGTGTCGGCGATCGTGATCAACAGCGTATCCTCGGTCGCTTGAATACGGCAGACCACCGCGCCGCCTGCTGGGGTGTAGTGGATCGCGTTGGTGAGCAGATTGCGCAGCACCACGCGCAGGTGGTGGGTGCTGGCTTGTACTTCGGGGATATCGCCCGCTGTTTCTAGAGTCAGACGTCGTCCTTGCGCCGCCTCACGCGCTGCTAAGTCGTGCAGTACACTGCGCGCAAGCCGAACGACATCCACTGTTTCATCTCCGCGTTCGGCGCGTCCAGCGTCCAGCCGTGACAGCCAGATTAAGTCCTCGACCAGACCACCCAGCCGCGCCACCTCGTCGTCGATCTCTACCACATACTGGCGTGCGAGCTTGCTGGAGAGATGGTTATGGCGCAGCGCTTCGCTGCGTAGACGGATAGTCGTTAAGGGTGTGCGCAGTTCGTGCGATGCATTGGCGGCGAAGGCGCGCTGTTCGTCAAGCATAGCTTGCACTTGGTCCGCCATGTGATTGAACGCCGCTGCAACCTGCCCCAGTTCATCCTGTCGACTCTGTGCTACGCGCTGCGAAAAATCACCCGCGGCCAGCCGCAGCGCGGCTGTTCGCAGTTGTTCCAGCGGACGGGTGAGCGAGGCTGCCAGCCAGATGCTCGCGGCCACAGAGAGCAAGCCCAACAGTATGACAGCACTGCCCAACGTGAGCCAGCGCTGTCGCACCGCGGCATCAGCCGCCGAGGCCGGCCGCGCCAGCAGCACCACAGCCAACACCTGATGGTCATCCACCACGGGAGCCGCGGCATAGACGCTCGCCGTACCGCGCCGGTTCGCGCGAACATCGGAACTGATCGTGCCGGCCAGCGCCGACATAACCTCTGGGCCGCGCTGAAATTCCCTGTCGTCTCCCGTATCGTCGCTGCCATACCAGACGCGGCCGCGGTCGTCGAGCAGCGTGACCTGCGCATCGACTTGGGCGGCTAAGACGCCTGCACGCTGCCCGATCTGTTCGATCGATGTTTCGCCCTCGTCTAGGTGCTCTATCTCTTCCTTGAGGCTGCGCGCCAGCAAAGCCGCATGGGTCTGGAGCGAGTACGCAAGATCTTCCTGCGCTCCCCGTGCAATCTGACCGCCTGCCAGCCACGCCAGGGCACCGAAGCCGATCACGATCAGCGCTGTGTAGGTCAACATGAGCCGGGTACGCAGCCGCCGTGTCTTCATGTTGTCACCTCGGACCGTCGCGCAAAGCGATAACCAACGCCTCGGATCGTGCGGATATAGCGCGGTGCGCCCGGATCATCCTCAATCTTCTCGCGCAGCCAGCGGATATGGACATCCAGCGTGCGTGTATCTCCCAGCCAATCTGTCCCCCACACCTCGTCAAAAAGCTGTGCACGCGTCACCACCTCCCCCTGATGGCTCATGAGTAGACTCAGCAGCTCGAACTCCTTATAGCGCAGTGCCAACTCTTGTCCGCGTTTAAAGACCTGGCGTGTCTTCAGATCGAGCCGGATCGCGCCGATGCTAAGGGTGTTTCGCTGGGGTTCGTGTTCGAATTGCACCCGCCGCAGCATGGCGCGGATGCGCGCCAGCAGTTCGCGCGTGCTAAAGGGTTTGGTGAGGTAGTCATCTGCGCCGAGTTCAAGACCCAGAATTCGATCCACCTCGTCGCCCAACGCAGTCAGCATCAAGATGGGGACTTTGCTGCTGTGGCGCAACTGCTGGCAGACCTGCCAGCCATCCATGCCGGGCATCAAAATGTCCAGCACGACCAAGTCCGGCTGCTCCGCCAATGCCGCGGCAAGCCCACTTGCGCCGTCATGGGCCACATGGACGGCATAGCCCGCTCCGTCCAGTGCCCGCGCCAGCGGGCCGGTAATCATAGCATCATCGTCGATGAGAAGCACTCGGTTCATGACCACCTATCCGCTCTAACGCGCAAGACGAATTCGCTTGCTTCATTGTGGCACAAGCACACGGCAGCGGGCAACCGGCAACCCCCAAATTTAAGAAGGATTTAAGGCTGCGATAGCACAGACTTAACCATCTCCCCCTACCCGTCTGCTACCCTGTGGTTGTGCAAGTAATAGGCCCATAGAGGCCACTCAGAACAGTGGCCAATGACACAACAAAAGGAGGCGTTATGACCCGATCCCAAGCGCTGGTTGCCGCAGCTGGGCTGACTGCCCTGGTGCTGATTGCTGTACTCTTGTGGGGGTACAGGACGGCTGACGCAACCGGCAGCACTGAGGCGACCGCAGCCCAACCGGATGCAGGCCTGCAACTTGTCATACCAGCCACAACCAATGCGACCGGCTCACAGCAGTTGATGGAGGAAAATCGGCAGTTGCGCCAGGCAGTTGAACTCTTGATGGCGCGCGACGCCGAGTACCAACGCCAGATCGAAGCGGCGAACCAACGGCTTCAGGCTGCTGCCGCCTCCCAGGCCGTTGACGAAGGCGTTTCCTATGAAGATGACGATCATGAACGATATGAGCACGACGACGACGACGATGAACACGAGGAAGACTGGGATGAAGGACATGAGCAAGAAGACGATGACTAAACGGCACAGCCCGCACAGCCACGGCTGGCTTAAGGGGAGCATTCTGTTGGCGAGCGTCACCGCAACGCTTATCGGTGCTCAATGGTTGCAGTGGGCAGAGCGCAGCGCAGCAGCCGACCCTGCCAATGGCGTGATTGCCACTGCCCAATCGGCTGCTGGGGAACCAGCATCGAGCAATGTGCGCTCCCCAGACAGCTTCACAGTTGCGCTGCCCCCGGTTCCCACACTCTCAGCCGCGCCGGTGCGTGCTGCGGTGCGTCCAGTGGCACGCACGCGCTCCTCACGCTGAGGAATCGCATCATGCCAGAACTGCGCGATCCTTCAGCTTGGCCCGAGCGTAGTTTTTACGCGATGGGCTGCCATATGCGTGTGTGGTTGGCCGCGGAAGCGCCGGCTGCAGCCAAGCCGCTGGCACAGGTGGAAGCATTATTGGGCGAAGCCGAACGCTGCCTGAGCCGCTTTGATGTCAACAGCGAACTGTCGCGCGTCAATGCGCGAGCCGGTCGCTGGGTCGGCGTCTCATCCCTGCTGTGGAAGGTGCTCGCCGCGGCCTTGGCGATGGCGGATGAGACCGGCGGCCTCTTTGATCCGACTGTGCTGCCCGCACTAGAGGCAGCGGGCTACGCTCGCTCTTTCGATCAGATGCAAGCGGACCAGGTGCACGGAGCGGCAGCCCCTATCGATGTACAGGCCCATGCTACCGCGTGGGCAGGAGGGCGCTATCGACAGGTCAAGCGACGTAGGTTGGCGCGCGCGATTTGGCTGCCGCCGACGGGCAAGCTCGATTTTGGCGGCATCGCCAAGGGCTATATTGCCCAACAAGCAATTAACTACTTGCGCCCGTGGGGCGGCGCGCTGATTGATGCGGGCGGGGATTTGGTGGCGGGTGATGGCCCGCCGGGCTTTCACGCTTGGCCTATCGCGGTGGCCGCACCGGCGGGCTTCACGTATGCCGACAGCACCGACCTGGCGACG
>CAZZNG010000168.1:9400-12012 GCA_964655505.1 uncultured Litorilinea sp.
CGCTTTGGCTGGTGAATGGGGCTGTTGCTACCTCAGGAGTCGACTACCGCACATGGCAGCGCCAGGGCCAAACGCTGCACCACATCATCGACCCCACGAGCGGGCAGCCGGCCACAACAGACCTAATGGCCGTCACCGTGCTGTCGTCCAGCGCAGCGCAGGCTGAGGCCTGGGCCAAGGTCACCCTGCTCTTGGGACAGCAGCAGGGCGCTGCGGCACTGACGGAGCGTCGCCTGGCCGCGGTGCTGGTTGGTCGCGATGGGCGCGTGTGGGCGACCCCGGCGATGCGTCCACGGCTCGCCGGATCTGCATCGATGCTACTGGATTCTGCTGGTTAGACAGCGGGTTAAAACGGTAAGGAGAAGAATGGATGGCGCTTAACGAACCGCTTGTGCGCGTTGACGGCTCGAATGTGTCCGGAGTTGCGTTCATGGCAGGGTTCACCGGGGGCGCACTGGCTGCGCTGGTCTTAGGGTGGATGGTCGGCCATCCACCTGCTGCGGCAATGTTGGTACAACTCCTGCCTACCGGAGAAAAGACTGCTTGGTATCTGAGCCGATCCTCGGGAGTGGTGGCCTATCTGCTCTTGAGCGCTTCGATGGTGTGGGGGCTGGCGTTGAGTACGAAAATCATGCGCGATTTCGTATCGCCGCCGCTGGCGATGGCCCTGCATAGTTCGCTCTCGTGGTTTGCCATCGGCCTGGCTGCATTTCATGCTGTGGCGCTGCTTTTTGATGATTACTATCAATACACAATGGTCGATCTGATCGTGCCCTTTCTCGGTCCCTACCGGCCGCTGGTCGTCGGCGTGGGGATTCTCAGCTTTTATGGACTGATTTTGATCGCCACAAGCTTTGCCGCACGCAAGCGGCTCGGCCAGCGCACCTGGCGGCGGCTCCACTATCTGAGCTTTGTGCTCTATCTGTTGGTCACGGCGCATGGCCTCTTGGCCGGGAGCGACAGCAGCAGTGCTATCCTGCGCGGCCTCTACCTGGGCAACCTATTAACTCTCCTCTTCTTGGTCAACTACCGGCTGCTCACTCTGCCCGATGCCAAGGCGAGCCGGGCCGCGCGTGCCGCGGGAGATGCGCGCAGCGCACCCGGCACGTTGGAAGTTCAACCGACCAAACGCGTAGACAGGCGAGGCGAAGTGAGCGCCAATCTGCGCGTTTAGGACGAACAATCTACCGGCTCACGCACACCAACACGGGTATTTCACACAGTTTGCAACCGGCGATTCTGTTACGCTGGAGCACGCCTGTGCAGATACCCGTGTTGGCTTGTTCGCACAAGGGGCTGCACGGGGCTTGCACAGCTTATGCTTTGGCCCAACTGGGTAAGACGCGTGTGTGAGGGAGGAGAACCATGCAGTATGATCAATTTGTCCAGCGTGTTCAAGACGTTGCCGGGCTTGAAAGCAGCGAGGAAGCGCTACAATCAATCGAGGCTGTCTTAGCCACCTTGGGGGAACGTGTTTACCGGACGGAACAGTCGGACTTGGCCGCCCAATTGCCCAACGGCATCAAAGAGTTCTTGGTCGCAAAGCAGCCGCCGGAGAACACGCCCAGCAATGTCCAACGTTTTTCAGTGGATGAGTTTTACAACCGAGTTGGCGCGCGCACACGCCTGCGCCGTAGCCAGGCAGTTGAGCGGACACATGCCGTGATGAGAGTGCTGCAAGAAGCAGTTTCGTCCGGCCAAATCCAAGACATCTTGCAGGATCTGCCGAACGAATTTGGCGCTCTGTTCCAACCAGCGGGTTGATGGCCCCATCGATTTGCTGCGCGCCGAGATGACAATATGCATGACAGTGTGACAGGACAGGATGAATACCCGATCCCAACCCTTTGACGCGGCCCTGGCCGCGGCTGAGTTTGTTGTCCCGTTCGACCGTCTCACACAGGCGGATATTGAACAGGCTGGGGGCAAGGCGGCCAACCTGGGTGAGCTAATCGGCGCAGGCTTCCCTGTGCCATCGGGCTTCGCAGTCACCACTAAGGCCTATGACTGCTTTGTAACGGCCAACGGATTACATGACATCATCGCGCAAACGCTGCGCGAGCAACCGGGAAATGGCGCGGCCATCCGCTCTGCATTCGAGGCCGCGCCGATCCCGCCGGAAGTTGAGCAAAGCATTCTGGCGGCCTATCGACAATTGGGACAGGGGCCGGTTGCCGTCCGCTCCAGTGCGACAGCCGAGGATCTGCCGCAAGCGGCGTCTGCCGGTCAGCAAGACACATTCCTCAACATTGCCGGCGCGGAGGCGCTGCTGAACGCGGTTCGTCTCTGCTGGGCCTCTCTCTGGACCGACCGCGCCATTGTCTATCGTGAGCGCCAAGGCATCGACCAGACGACGGTAAAACTCGCCGTCGCGGTGCAGCGCATGGTCGCGGCAGACGCGGCAGGGGTGATGTTCACCGCCAACCCGGTCACAGGCGCGCGGGAGGAGATAGTCATAAACGCTAGCCCCGGGCTGGGCGAAGCGGTCGTCTCCGGCTTGGTGACGCCCGATTCTTTCGTCTTGCGCAAACGGCGTTGGGGGTGGCGTGTTGTCGCGCAACAGGCAGGACGGCGGGAAGTCATCATCCGGCCTCGACCAGGCGGCGGCACGG